>CAYVXD010000001.1:0-8300 GCA_964454265.1 uncultured Candidatus Sumerlaeota bacterium
TATAACTAATTGCTCCTTTTTTATTATTCTTTTTTCACGTAGGGTCTCAATATTTTGTGCCCCTACTCTGAGATTGTCGAAGGGCATATCCATCAAATCTTGTGTGGTGATGTAGTAGCTCTTTTAAGCAAAACCAGGGGTGGTCAGTGAGACATAAAAGTGGCACGGGCATCTTGCCCGTGAGAAATCGGCAGACAGGCCAGTCTATCTTGCTTTCACGAGGCCGCGCTTAAGCATCTCTTCAGCGATCTGGATTGCATTCAGCGCAGCGCCCTTTCGCAGATTGTCGCTTACAATCCAAAGGTCAATGGCGTTTTCACACGATATGTCCTCGCGGATTCTTCCAACGTAGATCTCGTCGCGATTCTCCCCATGGATCGCCATGGGATATTCATTCTGCTGCGGATTATCCACGACTACAACACCCGGCGCTTTGCCCAGCAGCGTGCGAACCTCCTTGGCCGTAATTTTCTTCTTTGTCTCAATGTTCACGGCTTCGCTGTGGCACCTGATCACCGGCACCCGAACTGCAGTTGCGGTAATTGCGATGGTGTCGTCTTCGAGAATCTTGCGCGTTTCATTTACCATCTTCATCTCTTCTTTACTGTAGCCGTTATCGAAAAAGACGTCAATGTGCGGCAGACAGTTGAAGGCAATCTGGTGTGGATAGACCTTGACGGAAATATCGGACTGACCGGCAAGCAGCGCGCGGCTTTGCTCGACCAACTCCTCAATTGCCTCACTCCCCGTCCCCGACACTGATTGGTACGTGGCGATTACCAGACGCTTAATCCCAACTGTTTTGTGGATCGGATTGAGCACCACGACCATTTGAATCGTTGAGCAGTTCGGATTGGCGATGATCCCTTTATGGTTGGCAAGGGCATGGGAGTTAACCTCGGGGACAACCAGCGGCACATCTTTCTCCATTCGATATGCACTGGTATTATCTACCACCACGGCCCCGGCATTCACTGCTGCAGGGGCAAACTCTTTCGACACGCTGGCCCCTGCCGAGGAAAGCACCAGATCAATGTCTTTGAACGATTCTTTCGTGAGTATCTGAACTTCCTGTAGATTCCCCCGAAACGGTAATTTCTTGCCTGCTGAACGCTCCGAGGCTAGTAGCTTCAGACTCGAACAGGGAAAGGCACGCTGTTCAAGAATTTTTATCATCTCCTGCCCGACAGCTCCAGTAGCGCCCATGATTGCTGTGCGTACCATGCTAAACCATTACCTCCCCGAAAAGTTCTAATTGTCCTCTTTCTCGCGCAAAAATTTGGTGGGGAATTCTGCTGTGTCTTTATCAATATTGCAAGGATTTTTTAGTGTTTTCGCATTCTGCTTTGGCAGAGGCGACCATGCTGCTTCTCGAGATGGATCTTTATAGGTAGGGACAGATTATAATCTGTCCCTACTCCAGGCCCTTTTCCTTCCGGGCTTTCTTTCGGGCCTTAAGCAGGCGATCCGTGTACGACTCGTCCGCCGCCTTCTCCTCCCGTTTGTCTTCAAGCTTCGGAGCCGATGGCTCCCTGGCCTGGGAAGGGGGCTCAGCAAATGGCGCGACTTCTTGAGGCGGTGTTTCAGACTTGCGTTTTGCTTCAGTCTGCGCCCTCAGCGCATCGAGGTCAATGGTCAGGCCCTTTGGCTCATGCGAAATGCGCTGCTTGCGCTCCTTGAGCGTTCCCACAACCGTATCTGCGGGCACAGGTTGTTTTTTGGGGATCGGTAGCGTTACTACCCGTGCGATAGCATGAAGAACCGCATCGACTTGGTGCCGATCAAAGACCACACGTCGAAACGCAATATCAAGCGGCAAGAGCAGCAACGCTATAAGCAAAAGCTCATGCCAGAGAGGTCGTGGCTTTCGCACCGTTGTGCCGAGGTGTGCAAACATTTCTTCCGGGCGAGGATTGAGCCGGCCGTGTGAGACCGAAGCAATCTGGCTCAAGAGAAAGTAATTCGGCGTAAACGTGCTGAATTCGGGCGGATATGATATAACGTGCCCGGTTGTTGCCGTTTCTAACTCTTCTCCCCACGTGCTGACCAGATATGGCCCGATTTCCATTGCCGTAAATTCGCCTTGATACCTGCCTGGAGCTACCTGTTTCATGCCGAGTGAAAATGCGTTCTTCTCCGGCGTTACAATCCGTGCTTCCAGCACAAGGAAATTAATAAACTTACCTGCTTCATCAATAGCATCAACTGTAAGTGTGCCTTTGCCCTGCTCGATCTTCAAATGTGGATGCAGCGCGCCCTCTTTTCGCTGGCGCACGACCCAGCGCACGAGCTGTTGCCAGAATTTTCCAAATCCCTGCCACTCCAGCCACTCTCCAGCCCACTGATTCTTTGCATCTGACGTGAACGCCACGGATTTGCCCAGCCCGTACCGCCATACCGCCAGCAAAGGGTCGTCTTTATGTGTGCTCAGGAGGATCTCCGCGCGCTCTTTAGGCTGCGTTGCAACATAGCCATGCAGCTGCGGGACGCCCATATCTATCAGGCCCTGAAGAATTTCATGGCTCTGCACCATTGCCGGAACAAAAGGTTCTTCGATTACGTACGAGCGCTGAACCAGCTGGGTTTCTTTCGTAAAGATGCGCGGAATGCTATACGGGTCGTCAGTAAAGTAATAGCGCCCCTGCGCCATTTCTGCCAGATAGCCCATCAGTTGCTGATCCGCATCTGAGCCAATGGCGACAGTGGACAAAGTTATTTTCTCGTCCGCAATATTATTCACCAGCGCCTCAAAGTTTGCCGGGTGTGTCCGTCCATCAGAAAGCAAGATGATATGCTTCACCTGGACGTCAGCCTCCTGCAAGGCGCTGAAGGCGTTATTGAGGGCCGGATAAATATCTGTTCCACCCCCAGCTCGGATCGAACGGATGGTGTCAATAATGAGGTATTTTTCCGTGGCCGGAGTCAGCTGCTGAACCCACTGGGCCGCTGAGTCGAACGCAATAACGCCCACCTGGTCGCGTGGCGTAAGAATCTCCACTGCTGCAACTGCTGCTTCATTGGCGAGCTCCATTTTCGTGGCACCGTGCATTTCGCCCGACATGCTCCCCGACTTGTCAATCACCATGATCAGGGCCAGACTCGGGAAACGTTTCTTATCCCTCAATTCCATGTAAACTGGCAGCGCCTCTTCCACCGGCGTGTTGTGATAACCGCCCACCCCAAATGAATCTTCACCGCCAATCATAGTCAGTCCGCCACCGAGGTCGTGCACATAGGTCTTGACCAGCTTGAGTTGATCTTTCGAAAATGTTTCGGCTGAAACGTTAGCCAGGACAAGGGCGTCATAGCTTTGCATCTCTGCAGGGCTCGTGGGCATGTGCAGGGTCTGATCGCTCAGAATCTCTTCTTGCTGCAGAACCTCGCGGACAAATTGGACGTTTTTCTCTGTGCCGAGCAGGAGTACTTTGGGTTCGCCATACACCATAGTAAAGGCGGATGCGGTATTATTATCCGGTATCGTATCACGCAGCGATTCGGCGACAACACGGTAGGTATGAAAACCCGGGTCGGCTTCTGCCTGAGGAAGCAGAAAGACGTTCTTGCCGGCAGTCAGCTGAATAGGCTGCGCGCCAATGAAGCTTGTGTCTTTAAAGAGTTGCACCATGGCAACCGTATCAACATTGGCCTCAATGATGATCTTCACATCAAAGGGCTTTCCCCGATCTACCTGTTCAGGCACAATGAGTTTGCTGACCAGTACCTCTTCGGGAATAGCAGGCTGTAGCGCGACAACATCAATCGGCACGTCGTTTGCCGCAGCCACCATGGCCTCAGAAAGCGCATTACCAAGATTCTCGTTTCCGTCAGTAAAGAGGATCAGGCGTTTTTGCTTATCCTCGGGAAAGAGACCCAGTGCCAGGCGAACTGCCTTCGCAATATTCGTGTGATGGGGCGAGGGAGCAGACTCGATCTTAGCGAAGTCAGGCGCACGCGCAGGAGCCGAGTCAACCGAGACGTCTTCTCCAAACACTACCAGGCCGGCAACGTCATCGGGGGGCATCGCAGCGACGGCCGCACGGATTGTCTCCAGGACGCGCTCCGATTCAGTCGCGGGAATACTCAATGACCTGTCAAGTGCGAACAGCACGCAGAGCTGGTCAGTGGCGCTGAAAAACGTTAGCCCTGCCAGAGCGAAAATGAGCAGCAAGATAATGACTAACCGCATTACCAGGGCCGTGCGTTTTCGCCATAGCGGTAAGGCCACCAGCGTTTTCCGCTCAATGAGAAATAGCACAGGCACCGCAAGCAGCAGCGCGAGAAACAACGGTTTGGAAAAGCCCACAGGCCACAGCATTCTCAGGCATCCTTTTAAGGCTTTATGATCTAATTTTAAGCGACTTGAGGTTAGCATTGCAATTGATTTCTTCTCAGATCGGACAAACGATTAACGGCTCAAAGTGCCCGTTTTTTGATCGTAGAACGCGGCAATAATTAAAATAAAAACGATCTTGGAGTGCGATAGCGGAACGGAGTGGAGCTACCGCTTTGCTTTTCAGTCGGAAGCGCAGCTTGCGACAAAGAGACCCAAGCTGCGCTTCGGCTTATATGAAAGCGTCCGTTAAGGCAGACGTACTCCAAAGGACTCTTAGCTAGCACAGTATGAGCGTTCAAACTCTACACCTGATGAATTTTCGGGTACTTTAGAGTTAGTACAGCCAAGGTGGCATGTTTTCCGCAGTGGGGCCAATCGTTAGGCCACCAGAAGGCTAGGGGCAGTTCATGACTTGTGCGCCTCAGGAGTAACTGCCCCTACTTATAGTATTTCGGCAAGCAGCTTCCGCTGCGCGACGTTTCTGCACGCCATTGCTTAAAGTGCCATTTTTCAGGCATTTATCCGCCACAGGCGGATTTATGCGCCCGCCTCAGGCGGGCAAGCCCTAGGCGCGTTAATAGCCCCAGAAACCGGATAGGTAGCAGGACAAAAAAAATCGCTTTTGGGCAAAAAAAAAGACTTGACAGGCCAGGGCCCCTCAGGTAAATTCCAAATTCGAATGCTGGAGTAGTATAGTATCATTCCAGCAAATAGAGACATAGCCTAAAAAAAAGGAGGTGAACAGGAAGGAGTTTACCGTAATTCATTTTACAATTCTAAAAGGAGGTATCTAAATGAGGCGAATAACGCTTATTGTGTTGGCGTTGATGGTATGCTCAATTGCCTCGGCGGTGCCAGTCAATCTCACCATAGACTGGGCCACGTCGCATACTTCGCGCCAGTTCTACAACTGCGCCTACAACCCAACCACTGGTCATATGGTCATGAACGGTGGCAACATGCTGTACATCTTCGACGGCAGCGACGGCACGTTCCTGCATAACGTTGCCAATTCGGCGGGGAGCTTCCCCTTTAGCCTCGCCTGCACGAGTGACGGTGTGCTGTATGCGGGTGACCTGAACGATTCCACCAATATGATCACTTGGGCTGATGAGAACACCAGTCCGGGCGTGAATATGATTATAGATGCCAATATGCTTATCCGTGGTCTCAATGTGCGTGGTGACAGCAGCAGTCCTACCCTGTACATGGCTGGTGGCGGTGACGACGACGAGATGCGAGTGCTGCAGCTGGATGCCACAATGACTACCTGGAGCGTGGTGAGCACGATTCCCGCGCCTGCAGGGAAGTCTTACTGCGGTGTGCAGAACGCGTCAAGAGTGCTTGGAATTCAGCCATGGGGTAACGATGGCCGCACCGACCCAGATCTGGGATTCCCGGATGTCTTCTATAAAGCGAACCCTGGTAGCTGGGCGTACGCAAACTGGACGCGTGATGATCAGTTCGTCCCGGGCGATGTATCATGGACTGGTAGCAGCGGTGGCTTAGGTGGCGACTATGCCGAAGGCGCATGGTTTGTCATGACATACGAATTGGCCCACCTCAATGCACTTGAAGGAGTTTATGGCGCGGTACTTGACAGTATCGACCTTCCAGCGTACGGTGGCTATTTCTGGGGCGTTGATCCGAGCTTAGCCTATTACAGCAATGCTACGGTAGACGCCGCGAACAACAAGATCTACTTTGGCGGCCGCCTAGCTGGTATAGGCACCGCGACCAGAAGCATGGGCTACATCGGCAGGGCGAGCTACACTGAGCCGAAGCCTGTGATCAACGAGATTCTTTACGACGACCCGAGCACGGATGACGAGGAATTCGTCGAGATCATGGGCGTGCCAGGCACCGACATCTCCAGCTACACCCTCGTTGGTATCAATGGAAACGGCGGAAATGGGTGGACATACGCCACTATCCCGGGTGGCACGACCATTCCCGACGACGCGCTCTACGTAGTTGGTATGGCTGGAGTGACCAATGTTGACCTGGTGGTTACGACCACTATGCAGAATGGTGCACCGGATGCTATTGTGCTGATAGATTATCCGGGTGGCAACATCATTGACGCTCTCGCCTACGAGACGGGCACGGTATTAGGTCTTCAGGACATAGGGACGACCTCGACCGAAGGCACTGGTTTCAAAGGTGGCCCCAACTTCGGTTCCACGCTGTCGCTTGGCAGGACGCACGACATGGTTGACACCGATGATAACCAGGCTGACTTCGACATTATGGTGGCGACACCGGGCGAGAAGAACCACCAGTTCGGCTTGTTCCGCGGCGATCTGCCAGCCGTTGATAGCTTCCCGGGTGGAGGCCCTGAGCTGGCTTGGCACAGCAGCTGGATGCAGGTCCGTTCGATTGACCCAGCTACTGTTGGTGCACCCGATTCGCCTGAGACGCTCACTTTGGACGGTGCCACAACGCTCATTCTGACGGCATCGCCTGATTCAGTCGGTCAGGTCGGCGATACGACTGGTGGCGGCCAGGAGACCATCCTTGGCGATCATGAGTTCAACCAGAAAGACATCAACATTCAGGGTTATGTCTACACTGGTGCTGTGGATGATGAGATCGGCCTGTACGTGCGTGGTATTAAAGACTCCGCATGGCGGGCTGCTGGCTATTCGAACGAGGTCTGCTACGTCATTCAGTGGTGCGACGATGCCTCGGTCACAGAGATGCGGGCCGTTAAGCTCCTGGAAGGTACCGTGACTACCTTCGCGTCTGACACCACGAGCTATGGCACACCGGGATGGCATCATCTGCGCATCTTCGCCAACGGCTCCACTGTCAAGACCTATGTGGACAGCGCGCTCTTCTCCAACGACACCGATACCGACATCGCTGATGGCTATGTTGGCATTGGCTACCGCGAATACGGCGCTGGTACGATTTTTGGATTGGTCGACAGCATCATTATTAACAGGAACTTCACTGATGCGACGACCGCGGTGGCAGACTGGAATCTGTTCTAAGGCTCGTTGCCTAGCAGAGTGATTCTGAGGGGTAAATAAGACAATCTTATTTACCCCTTTTTTTAACATCACATTGCTGAACTGCTGAACTGCTAAATTGCTAAACTGTTAAATTGCTAAATTGCCAAATTGCTAAACTGCTAGACTCCAAAACTGCTAAATTGCTAAACTGTTAAATTGCTAAACTGCTAGACTCCAAAACTGCTACATTGCTAAACTGTTAAATTGATACATTGCTAAACTGCTGAACTGTTAAATTGCTAAACTGCTAGACTCCAAAACTGCTATATTGCTAAATTGCTAAACTGTTAAATTGCTACATTGCTAAACTGCTGAACTGTTAAATTGCTAAACTGCTAGACTCCAAAACTGCTATATTGCTAAATTGCTAAACTGTTAAATTGCTACATTGCTAAACTGCTAAATTGCTCCACTCCAATGAAGAAATACCTTGAATTGAAAGATCTTAGTGCTTATAGAATAGCCTTTGATCTGTCAAATTATATATGGGCTATTGTAATTAAGTGGAACTATTTTGCAAAGGATACCATAGGAAGGCAATTGGTGAGAGGGGTGGATTCCATCTCTGCCAACATTGCGGAAGGTTTTGGCCGGTACTTTAAAAAAGACAAGATTAACTTCTATCGTTATAGTTATGGTTCAATTGAAGAATCAATTGATTGGATTGAGAAGGCGTATAAAAGAGGTTTATTGAAGGAAGGAGAGTACAGACATATTTCCAGGGAATTAAATAAACTGCCAAAGGAAATAAACTCTTTAATCAAATTTACTAATAGTCGTTTGACAAAATAGCGATTTAGCAATGTATCAATTTAGCAATGTATCAATTTAGCAATGTATCAATTTAACAGTTTAACAGTTTAACAGTTTAGCAATTTAACAGTTCAGCAGTTCAGCAGTTCAGCAGTTTAGCAGTTCAGCAGTTCAGCAGTTTAGCAATGTATCAATTT
>CAYVXD010000001.1:8400-80064 GCA_964454265.1 uncultured Candidatus Sumerlaeota bacterium
AACAGTTTAACAGTTTAGCAGTTTAGCAATTTAACAGTTCAGCAGTTCAGCAGTTTAGCAATGTATCAATTTAACAGTTTAACAGTTTAGCAGTTTAGCAATTTAACAGTTCAGCAGTTCAGCAGTTCAGCAGTTCAGCAGTTCAGCAGTTCAGCAGTTCAGCAATTTAGCAATGTATCAATTTAACAGTTTAGCAATTTAGCAATTTAGCAATTTAGCAATTTAGCAATGTATCAATTTAACGGAGGTTTGTTTATGGCAACGCTGATAAGGAGTAGCTTGATCGTGGCTGTAATCTGCACGATGGTAAGTGTCGGGGCCGCGTTCGGTGGGGAACCAGTGGCCAAATACACGGGCGGGGTTGTCACTGCCGATGACCTTGAATATTATGACAGCTTGCAGAGGATGCAGAGCCGCCAGTACGATGCCCGGACTGATCCACGCAGCTTGCTCGATGATATTGTCTCAGAGCGGCTACTGGCTGAGAAGGCTCGCAAACTGCATTTAGATCAGGAGGCAGATTTTCAGAAAGAGACAAAGAATATAGAAGACGAGTCCCTGGCTCTGGCTTTGATGGCAGAGATCTATGAGCCTATCACCGTGACGGAGGAGGAAATCCAGGAGCAGTACAAGAAGAACTTGAGCAAGCTTATCAAGGGACCCACACGTAAGGTGCGCTATATCTTTATTGAATTCGGACAAAATCCTACGGAGGCCAGGAAGGCTGAAGCGAAGAAGAAGGCTGAGGAGCTGCGCGTCCGCGCCCAGCGCGGGGAAGACTTTGCTGAGCTTGCGCGCAAGTACTCTGATGCTAATAGTGCTGCACAGGGAGGCGACATCGGATACATTGGGCGCGGGAAACTCCAGGCGGCATTCGAACGCACCGTCTGGTCACTCCCAGTCTGGGAGATCAGCGAACCAGTGCCAACAAAGTATGGCTATTGCATCATCCGCGTGGAAGATGAAAAAGGTTCTTCAGCCACCCCATTGGAAGAAGTCGAGGATGGCATTCGGTCGTCTCTCAAAAGCAAGAAACGAGGGGAGGCCATGGTTCAGTTCCGGACCAAGGTGTACGAGGGAAACATATACAGGCAGAATCCGGAACTTTTGCATAAAGAGTATCCCTCTGCATCTGATGTGCTGGTCACAATTGGAGATTTTCAATATACCTATGGCGATTTCAAGAAGGGGCTGGAAGAGGAAGGCCTGGATATTGAGCAAGTAATTCCGGAGGAGCAAGAAGAGTGGCTAAATCGTCTGATCGATGGGTTTTATTTTGCCAAGGTGGCTGTGGCAAAGAAAGTTCAGGATACGCCGCACTATAAAGCGTTTGTCAGGTTCCAGAAGGATGCCAATCTCACCACTCGATACTTGGAAAAGAACCTGGAAGATGCAGCACCGTCGAATAGCGACCTCCAACGCTTCTATGAAAATAACCCAAAGCTGTTCGAGCACCTGATCCGGCGCCATCTAAAACTGATCTTAGTTAAAGCCGATCTGCCAGAGAAAGCCAACCATGCGCAGCGCCATTATGCATTCGAGGCTGCGAAGAAGAAGATCCAGACTGTGGTCGACAAGCTCAAGCAGGGTGAATCGTTCGAGGCGCTGGCTGACCGCTATGATGAAACGGCAAACCACAAGCCGGGCGGCGATATCGGGTGGGTTCAGGAGCCTACAGATCCGTATGTTGATATAACGGCTCGCAAGATGGCTGAGGGAGACGTGAGCGACCCGGTTGAGTTCAGCCGGGGCTACGTGATGATAAAGGTGGAGAAAATCAAGATTCCAAAGTTGGATGAGGTGCGTGATGAGGTACTAATGCGCTGGACAAAGTCGAAGCGTCGCGAGCTCAACGCCCAGCTGCGCCAGCAAGTACTAAGCGAAGCAAAGTTTCAGATCAACAATCAGGGTTTGGCAGCATACATCAAGACGCGCAAGGAGTAGCATTGCGAACTTTCTTCGAGCCGCTGTTTCTCGCATAAGACTAATCGAAATTTTTGCCGATGGGTCTCCCCGGTGTTTTTCGTGTAGACGGGGAGGTATTTTTTTAAACGCAAGTCAGTATTTGCTGTTCGTAGTGTCCTAACCCCTGTTAGGAGGGCCTTTTCGATTACGTCGCCCGCGCTAATAGTGAGGTTACACATGGGTACGGACCACGGCCGGTCGCGTATGTTGTTCCCATAGCCATCATGGCCATGCCACACTTCAAGCAACACCAGATGATCTTAGTGCAATATAAAGTGGCACGGGCATCACGCCACAGGCGCATTTTCAACTTGCCCGTGGTAACAGATGCAGTTCTTTAGCTTCGTCAGCATGCAGATCTTCTTGCATAAGGCTTTCTTGGAGGCTACGCTCAATAGCATTACGCCCTGGAGGGAATAGATGAACGTCTTGCCAACTGCTCCAGACACCGCCAACTCACCGCAAGCCATTGACCGCTATTTTCGCGACATGCAGCGCTGGAATTACGATGTGGCCTATAGCGCCTTCTACGCCTTTTCCATGAAGAAGGTGAAAGAGGAGTATGGCGACCTGTATCGCGCATTTACCAGGCGTGCTCATGAGCTGGGAATAAAGGCGTGCATCCAGATACAATCCACAGTGGCGTTTTCCGACGATCTCCCGCTCGAAGAAGGCCAGTACTATGCTGATAATAACACTCTCACCTACGAGCATTTCGCAGGGACGGGCAGGAAGTATTTCTTCGCCTCGTTTGCGTCGCGGGCATGGCTGTCATTTCTTAAGAGTCTTACCCAGCTCTTTCGCGATTATGGATTCGATTGGGTGGTCTACGAGGAGCCGATGTATCGCGTAGACGTTCCTGGCACAAAGGATCGCTTCTATCAACGGTTCCGAACCGCCTATCCTGATTTGCCCTATCCCACGCGGCAGTGGGATTCCCTGGCGTACGTGCGGGTGCAGGATCTGAAGCGACACATCTTGCTGGAGTTTTATGATGAGCTCACACGAGCGGCAAAGAACCTCGGCTATGAGAAATGCGGCACTATGCCCTGGTTCTTTTCCCCTACATTTGAAAACACGCCGATGGAAACATGGAATTCATGCTGCGACGTGGGTCGCATTACGTTTTTGCCGGCCGCTGATTTCGTCGTGGTGCGCATGCAACCGGACAATATTTATGGCGAGGCGATGATGGCCAGCTCCGGCGAATCGCTGCCTCGCCTTGGCTATCTTGAGGTGTTGGCCCATTCACTGGGCAAGCCCATTATTGCGGTGAACAATCCAACGAACGAGCACCTGCCGCCTCGCTACGAAGGCAAGACGCTCTTTCCCTACGACTTTTTCGCGCGCTACACGCTCGCCGCCACGGCGGCTGCACCAGGCGGCATGACTCGCCACTGGTACGGTAAGGACTACGACCGCGATACCCAGCACATGGCACTGCTGAGCGAGGTCAATCGCTACCTACCGCGGCTCGGAACTGCCTCCTCGCCAATTGCATTTGTGTTCTCCTACCATGGAATCGCACGTCCGTTGCCACGAGGCTGGCGCGAGATATGGAAGACCTACTGGAATTTTGCGCGGCCGCTTCTCTATTACGATGCGCTACCGTTTTTGACATTTTACGCCGACAGTTTGAAACAATGCCTCGAGCATCATCCTGAAGTGCGCGTGATCGTATTGTCAGAATACTTTCCAGTTGGGCCTGAGGAACGCGAGCTGCTGCGTCAATGGGTGCAAGGTCATCCGGCTCGGCGTCTTGTATATTTCGGTGGCCGCAATGGCTATCGCTATGACTGTCAGGGGCTCTATAGCGATTTTACGCCGGGGCCTCCTGAAGTCCTTTCCCTGTTTGGCATTGATTCTGAGCAGCAGATCGAGACGATTGCCCTGGATGATTCGATTGAGATGGAGTTTATTGGCTCAAACCCACAGGACGCTATGCTTGGCACCCGACCGGCATTTACCTGCTACGGCTACGGACGCCCCGTGTTTGATCATCAGGTTCAGAGCGAGGTTCTGTACCGCTCGACGTACGATCAGACGCCGATAATCACGCGGGTGCGGTATGGAGGCCAGGGAGGGTATGCTCTATACATTGGATGCAGCCTGGACGGTGATAATCTGGGTCTGGATTTTGCAAAAATCCTGGTGCATCTGCTTCAGCCAGGTTTACCCGCCTCAGGCAGGCCAATGGGCCAGAGTGCCATACATGCTGGGCCACAGGCCCCGTTTCCTGCTGTCACTGACTGCTCGCACGGTCTTCTCTGGAATCAGACGCAGACAGGCTACCTCATAGTGTCAAATTGCAGCGGCAGGCAGGGCAAATATAGGATTACAGAGCAAATCCCGGCGCTATGGGACGTCAAGCAGAAGTGCCTGCTCTCTCCGCCATACGAGTTCGCACTTGAATCGTTAAGCTTTCACCTATATAAGATCCTTACTTCGCAATCGAAACTGCTGGACGTCGAGGGAATGGTCTATCTCACACGAGTTGAAGAGAGCAATGAGTGCATTCAGCTTGATGCGTACTGGCAGGGCCAGGCTGCGCTGACATTGCGCTGCCTGCCCGATAGTGTCTGCTGGGGCGAACAACAACTATCGGTTGAGGTAAAAGAGCATGATGGCGTTTGCAGAGTGATTACGCGCATTCCCCGTGCAGGTGACGCACGCGTCAACGTGACATTCAAACAGGAGCACCAATGATGAGCTCAATCCTCATTCGCAATGCCATGCTGATCGCCACGTTCGACGACTCGTCGCGTATCGAGCGCAACGCGGATCTCTATATTGAAGGGCCGGAAATCAAGGCCATTGGGCCGCAGCTACAGGTCAAGGCGGATGAGATTATTGATGCCAGCCATATGATTGTGCTGCCCGGCCTAATCAATACGCACCATCATCTGTTTCAGACCCTCACTCGCAACATCCCACGCGTGCAGAATGTGACCCTCTTCGAGTGGCTCACCACGCTTTATCCTATCTGGCAGGAGCTCACGCCTGAGGCGGTTTACTGGAGCGCTTTGGCGGGTATGGGCGAGTTGCTGCTGACCGGGTGCACCACAACCACGGATCATCTCTACATCTTTCCGCGCGGCACGTCAGCAGAGCTGCTGGATGAAACCATTCGCGCGGCACGCGACATCGGCATGCGCTTTTACCCCACGCGGGGCAGCATGTGTCGCGGCAAATCACAGGGTGGCCTGCCGCCTGATGACATTGTTCAGCAGCCCGACGAGATTCTCCGCGATAGCGAGCGCGTGATCCAGACCTATCACGACTCCCGGCGCTTCTCCATGTGTCAGATTGCTCTCTCGCCCTGTTCACCCTTTTCTGTAGATGAAGGGTTTTTGCGCGAGATCGCGCAGCTCGCTCGCCAGCACGGAGTGCGTCTGCATACTCACATCGCGGAAACGCGCGATGAAGAAACCTACTGCCAGCAGGTCTACGGCAAGCGCCCACTGGCGTTTTTGGAATCCGTTGGCTGGCTGGGTAGCGACGTGTGGCTTGCGCATGCGATTCATCTCGACGACGGTGAGCTTAGCCAGCTGGCTCAAACGCAGACTGGCGTGGCTCATTGCCCGGTTTCCAACATGCGGCTGGCCTCAGGGGTTGCGCGTGTGCCTCGTATGCTGGAGCTCGACGTGCCAGTGGGATTGGCCAGTGATGGCAGCGCGAGCAACGACAGCTCAGACATGCTCGGCGAAGTGCGTCAGTGCTTGCTTGTGCACCGCCTGAGCTCGGGTGTGGGTGCGATGTCGGCCGAGCAGGCATTGTGGCTTGCCACGCGCGGAGGGGCGCGGCTCTTCGGCCGCGACGACATTGGAAGCCTTGAGCTCGGCAAAGCGGCTGACTGCATTCTGATTGATCTGGACCAGATTGGCTTTGCAGGCGCACTTCACGATCCACTTGCCGCTGTGGTCTTTTGCGGCAGCTCCCACATTGTCCACACCGCTATTGTGAATGGCGAAATCGTGGTTCGTAAAGGCCGATTGACCCGAGTGGACGAACAAAGCATTGTGGAGAAGGTCAACAGCCTGGGCGGTGAGATGGTACGTCGCGCTACCAGGCGGACCGGCAATGATGTTTTGAAACATCGGTAGCCTCCATGTTGCTTTAATCTCCTTTGTTGGCTTCTCTTATGTAAATAATCCTTGCATTTGGGAGCGCCATTATTTTATAAACCCGTATAAGAGAAAATTTGAGCGGATCAAGTAGGGAATTTTAAGGAATCTGTATTAAGCCACACGTAGTTCGGATACTGCTCTGCAAATAGTAGTCAGAAGACTCTTGCACAGAGACGATACGGAATGAGACCATGGCGATGTGGGCATCTGACAGGAGTAAAGGATATATGCGGTTCTGGACTCTGGGAGGAATCATGGTGCTTTCGTTTCTTCTTTCGCTATTTTCACGCTGTACCGGGCAACCACTGCCACCTAAAAAGGAAAAGCCAAGTGAGGAGTGGCTCATGACTAGTAGACAGGAGATGGTGGAGCGGCAGATTAAAGCCCGCGGCGTCTCGAACGAGGGCGTGCTCAAGGCCATGCTGAAGGTCGAGCGCCATAAATACGTGCCGGACGAGTACCTGGCATACTCCTATTACGACGACCCGCTCCCGATTGGCGAGGGGCAGACTATTTCGCAGCCTTACATCGTTGCCCTGATGACTGAACTTCTCGATGTCCAACCAGGGGATCGTGTGCTCGAGATCGGCACGGGATCCGGGTATCAAGCCGCTATTCTAGCAGAGCTTACTGAGCAGGTCTATAGCATTGAGATTGTCCCGAAACTTGCCGAGACCGCAGCCGAGCGCTTGCGTAATCTGGGATACGATACCGTTGTGGTAAAATGCGGAGATGGGTATCAGGGATGGGAGGAACATGCGCCATTTGACGGCATCATTGTGACTGCCGCACCTGACCACGTGCCACAGCCCCTGATTGATCAGCTTAAGATGGGTGGCCGCCTGGTTATCCCGGTGGGCGAGCACTATCAGGAACTGGTGTTAATCATAAAAACAGACAAGGGAATCAAACGCAAGACAGTCATTCCTGTGCGCTTCGTACCAATGACCGGCGAAGCACAGGAGCGCTGAGTTCCCTCAGGCTCGCAGAACCGAGGTCTCTGTTTGCCGATTTGAAAATTTGGCTTATGAGCCTCTGGCTCACTGGCAGGAAGAAATACTGAAGCGCTTGAGCAAAACACCTCAAGCGCTTTTCTATATGACAAAGTATTGAGATCTTCTAAAAATGGAGCGGGAGACGGGATTCGAACCCGCGATCCTCAGCTTGGAAGGCTGATGTTCTAGCCAGCTGAACTACTCCCGCCCGAGGAAACGAAGTAGACATCTTCGCAACGAAAATTCTATGCAAATCTGCCAGAAAAGTCTCCGGACTGTCAACGGAAAACATCTGCGTCAATACATGGCTAAAATGCTCAACACCTGAATACAGGGCAGTGCAGTTGCCCTCTAGATATGCTATTTGGATTTTACACAGCCGTAGAGCCTTGCTGGTGCGGAATCAGACGTCGGTTTGCCTGGGCGAGTGGTCGAAAAAGATATTGAAAGTCCGCCTGCAGGTTAGCATAATTCGGCTCACTTGTTGAGGAAAACGTGTGATTAGCCAAGCGTACCCGGTGGGCAGGTGGGTGTTTGAAAGATTCCATCCGGTCTTTGCCGTCGGTATCTGTTCAAGGTCAAGGAGGTAGAGATGAGATCGAGAATTTTGATAAGCGCTACATTGCTTAGTATGGTGGCACTATTTGTAGGCTGTGCGACCTACTTTCATTCGTTCGATCAGATTCCGGTTGAACAGTCTCGCTGGGCTATGCGCAGGGTGCAGCCCTCGCCTGATCTGGATGCGTTGGTCATGCGATGCGTAACCGAGAGCGTTCGTGAGATTGGCGAGGGCCACGTGACCACGGATACCGTATGGGCGACACTGATTGACCTGCGCGACCCACACTACATGAGGCTCGGCCATTACCGCGGGGATGAACCCGTGTATCCCGCGAGTGTAATAAAAGTGGGTTATATGCTGGCGGTCTTTCATCAGGTACGCAACGGCATGCTGCCAATGTCGCGCGCCGTAAAAAAGGATCTCAAATTGATGATCAGCATCAGCGACAATGAGGCTACAAACCGCCTGCTGGATCGCCTGACCGGTACAGAGTCAGGCCCGGAGCTCTCGCGTGAGGAATTTGCCAGCTTTCGCTACAAGCGCTACATCGTGGATCGCTACCTCAAGCACCTCGGTCTCCCCGGTATCTTTGCGATTCAGAAAACCTGGTCAGAGGCACCGTTTGGACGTGATATCCAGCTTCTGGGGCGTTACACCGGAGATCACTACCAATATAGCAACAAGATGACGACGAACGATACTGCAAGGTTGCTCTACCTTATTGCTGAAGAGCAGGTGGTGGATCGCCGTTCATGCCGAAAAATGCTGAACCTAATGCAGCGCAATCCGCAGCGTGCCAAGCAGTGGCGGGTCAAACGCATTGCTGCAGGAGCGCCCAATTCTGCCAAAGTATGGAGCAAGGCGGGATGGACAGGCCTTGAGAATCACGGTGCGGCAATTGTTGAACTGGCCGACGGAAGTCGGTTTATCCTTGTCGTCTTTACGCTTTATAAAGAGAAGGAGACCGACATTATCCAGCGAATCACTGAAAAAGTAGTCGCGGTTCTCACAAGCTCGTCGGGATGATGCACGGCTCCTTTTGTACATGCACCAAAGCCAGCGCCCTCACCCACATGATGCCGCTTACAATTTATATTTTCTTCCGTTACAAATCACTGCCTCGCGGCTGAGAAAACCTACCCTCATCACCCAAATCGCCGCATCACAGATGTCCTCTCAAATATTTGCGCAAGGAAAATGGGAAAGGTGCCGATAAGGATATTAGGTAGGGTCTTTGATTATATTTGCGAAAAGGAGCCCCTAGTCAGTTGCAGCACAGGCCCTATTCCAATCTTTCTTGTTCCAATCTTTCTGGTTCAACCCTTTCTCGGTTGATTTTTCATCCACGCCCCTGTATGAAACAAAACCTTTCTCACTGAAAAAACCCAGGAGATAAAAAATGAACGACTCTCTTACTGAGGAACTGCGCCAGCTGAATGCGGAACTCGACGGACTCTGGCTGCTACGGAAAATGGGTTTTACGGACGAGGCGATGTATCAGGAGGGAAATATCATCCGCGTGTTTTGTCCGATTCACAAAGATCTGGTCCGCAAGTCGCTGATCGTTGACCTGGAGAAGAAGGAATTCAGCTGTCAGTATGCGCAGTGCGATGCCCACGCCGGTGGGTTACTGGTGGAGTTTTACGCCCGGTTCATGGATATTGAGCTTGGCCAGGTGAGAGAGCATCTCTTTGGAGAGGAAGCGCTGGATAAAGAGCTAATACAGAAAGCCGACACGTTGATTCAGGAAGGGAAATTGTACGAGGCGCTCCCGTTGTTGGAAAAGGCCCTGAAGATTAGTCCGCGAAACTGTATCACACGATGCAAACTGGCGGCGCTCTATCTGGAGCTCGGGAAGAGGCAACAGGGAATTCAAGAATACTTTAGAGCAGCAGAAGACTATGGTGTCCTGGGAGAACTCCAAAAGACGCTAGGCATCTATAATATTCTCATCATTCTTTCACCTGTGGATATTAAAGTGCACAAGCGTCTGGCGTATCTCTATTCACGGCTCGGTGAGTGCCATGAGGCCGTTGAACAGCTCAAGTGGGTCGTGAACAAGTTGCTCCAGGATAACCAGTTGAAAAAAGCCATGGAGGAATGCCAGGAGATGATTGCACTCGATCCCACTGAGCCTTCAAGTCATCAAATCCTGGCGCGCGTTCTTATTAAGAGCGGCCAGATGGTTGAAGGTGTAGCAGCGCTGGAGCTGTCGGGTAATTTATATTTGAAGCGCCGCGAAAAGACGGAAGCAGAAAATGTCGCACGCGAGGCGTTACGCTATGTCCCGAATAGTCCTGCTTTGCAGGATCTGCTGGCCCGGGCTCGTGCCAGCGAAGAGAGCGAGATTGCTAAGGATGTCGCTGAGATAGCCAAAGAAGCGGAGTTTGCCGAGTGGGTGAAGGGTCTGGAAGAATCTATCAGTATTGCCGCCCCAGTCCAGAAGCCCGATACTACTGAAATCTCAGCCACGGATCGTCGGGTGCAATTATGCAAGGAGAGCCTGAAGGGTCTTGATAAGCAGCATCTTGTCTCGCTCCACAAGCACCTGGTCAATATGTTTTCTGAAGTGAAACAGACATACGAGGGAGGGTTGCTAGAGAAGTGGGAACTAAAGATCGTCAAGGAGTTTTACAAAGCATTTTGTATTGCACTGGAGCAGTACAAAAAAGAACAAGGCATCACCACGAATTTTTAATGCGCCATTTTATTACTCCCGCCCCATGTGATTCTCTCACAAGCATGCGACGTTTCAAAAGGGAAAACCCCAAGCCGGTCCCGATCCAATTGACATTGAATGCAATGAAGCATTGTTGAACAACCTGGACCCATTGCCGACTTAGCTATTCTTCAGGCTCTGGCTCAGGTCCAGCCACGTAGCTTCGCCATCTCGGGTCTTCTCGCGTAATGCTGTTCTCCAGCTCCCATTGTGACGAAGGGCAGCGAGGAGGAATTCCGATACAATGGGGCCGCCAAGCGAGAGCAGAGTTTGTGCAGCTGCCTGATGTGCACTTGGCATACTCAGCGTCACGTTGCTCAATCTACTCAGTTCGCGATGCAGCAGGCGTATGCGCTCTCGCAACGCCCGTATTCCCATCATTCCATCCTTGCTCAGTGGCGTACCAGGCTTCGGGATAAAGATACCGACGCTAATAGACATCGTGCCAATAATCATCTTTCTCTTGCTGGCGGCTGTAAAATGTTGGTGTAGCTGCTTAACCAGAGAGATAATGGAAAGGCACTGCTTGAGGCTTTCATTCGGAAGGCCAATGAGGAAGTAGAGCTTGACCGACGGGATTTCCTGCTCAATGGCTTTTCTGATGAGCTGGATAATTTGTTCGTCGGCAATGGGTTTGCCAAGCGATCGGCGTAGCGCCTCATCGCCACTCTCCGGTGCAATGGTCAGAGTGCGCTGCTCACTCACGGCGAGAGTGCGGAGTATGGTCGGCCCGATGTCTGCTACGTGGAGTGAAGAGAACGACAGGCGCACGCCTTTGCTCAAGGCATAATCGCAGAGTGCTTCAATCTGCGGGTGTCGGCCAACCGCTGAGGATACAAGCCCAAATCGGTCTGTATATTGGCGATTCTGGTCAATGGTTGTCTGAATCTGCGCAAGCTCGTAGACGCGATAGGGGAGAGGGTAGTTTCCCGTGTAGCAGAACGTACATTTGTGCGGACAGCCGCGCGCGATTTCGATCAGGCACATGCTGGCAAATTCAGTATGCGGCGTAAAAATTACTGTCCTGCATGGTGGAGGAGTGAGGGGCGCAACGATATTGGGCTTTAGCTGATAGGCGGCGTTCGGCCCGGGCCGTTGGGTTAGCGCCTGCGCGACGAAAACGCCCGGAATCTTGACGATCTCGAGCAAAAACTTTGATTTTTCTCCCTCTGACGATTGATACGCATCAATAAGCTGATCAATAATCTCTTCGCCATCGCCCAGCACCACCGCGTCCAAAAAGGGGGCAATCGGATACGGATTCATGGTCATACTGATTCCACCCGCGATGATAATCGGATGGCGTCCGGTGCGCTCGCTTGCAAACAGGGGAATACGGGCGCGCTGGAGAACTTGCAGGAGATGCAGATAGTCAAGCTCAAAAGGAACCGAGAACGCGATAAGATTAAAGTCGGTCAGCGGTCGCTGACTTTCCACGCTGACCAGTGGATCGAAATTCCAGAACACGCGCTCACAAACGCAATCCGATCGCCGATTCAGACGCTCGTATATGAAGTGCACGCCTAGATTAGACATGCCGACAGCGTAGGTGTGTGGATAGACAAGCGCTACTGCACATCCGATGCCGAACTGCTTGCGAATGGTGCCCAGCTCTGTTCGGAGTAAATGAGAAGGGTGTTGTGCGTTGAAAGGCATAGCTCACAGGGGTCGTATAGAAAGCAGCAAACAATCGGGAGAGCCAGCGTATGGCGGAGCTTCGGCTAACGGCTTGAGGCAATCTGAATTGTCAGCTCGCCTGACTGTTTGGTCCGTGTATGCGAGGAATCAAGTACACTTTCGCCCATATAGGTAATATCAGTCGTTGGAAGGCGATTCCATTCGTTGCGAAAAAATGCTATGTCTGTCAGGTGAGCCGCAGCCTTCGCTCTGAATTTGATCTGTGCCAGAATTCCTGAAGGAAGCATTAGATTTTCGGAGAGCCCCATGCGGTAGTCAATAGTTCCTAGTTGATTGTCAACCGCGTTCTTTATGTGATAATCAAACGGGTAAATACGATGTGCGATGTAGTCGTTAATATTCACGCCACGGCGAATCCAGTTGCTCCGATCCCAATCAACGACTTCCAGTTTTGTCGGGTCAAATTTGATTAAGAGGCGTACATTGTCAAACAAGATGGAGCTGGGATTGCCCAATTGTACATTAACAATAAATTCTTCGCCTATATGCACTTGCTTTTTCTCGCTGGACAGGCGTAGATGGAGGACTCCCTCGCACTGTTCGATCTGCTCAGCCGAGACGCCATAATAGTTCTTGACACGCGGTATCTTCGCGAGCTGAGAATGTTCTTTCACAATCGTCACGCTGGCGGGAATGACTCCGTCGCTTGGATCGTAGGAAGTGCCAAGATGGTCTTTGTCTTTGTAGGAGAGGAGGGTGCTTGGCTCATCGAACAAAAAGCTGATCGGCGAGTAGCTTACTTCATCCAAAGCGCGCCAAACAATTGTAAGCAGGGGACGAGCGCCCAGTGGCTGCGCGGTTACTAATTGACCGCCATAGATCAGCATGCCTGTGTCTTCTTCCGCAAGAAATGTCGGCGGGGATGCCAGCAGTGGCCGAAGGAAGGTGTCATACACTGTAATTGGCTCGATGTACTTGGAATCGTAGCGAATCGTCATCCGAACATAATCAATCGGCTGCTCGCCCTCGTTGATGATGCGCAAGTCTGTCGCGAACCGCTCACCGACCTTAACGAGCGTATCATACGGGTCGAAATAGAGAATAATTTCAGTGGCCTTTGTAGGCGGTGTGATCATAGGAGCCGGGGCTCTTGCCACGGGTCGAGATTCCGCAGCGGCGCGCTGTCGCGACTGTTCCGATTCACGCCGGCGTTGTTCCTCTTGCCTCTCCCGCCGTTCCTCGATTATTTTTCTCAGGCGTTCCTCTTGCCGCTTGATGCGCTCTTCCCGTGGCAGCCGTGACAGCTCTTCCGCCGTAATCGCATACCCTGGACAGACTTCAAAGTGCCAAACCAAAAGCACCATTAATCCGGTTACAATAATTGACCACACCTGTTTCATACTATCTCTATCTTCCTTCGCTGTCTGTATTTTTGTTGCTTTTCTGTTTTATTTGCCTTAACTTCTATATGATACTATAAGCCGTTCGCTAGTCAAGCGAAATGCTACGTATATGAGAAGACACACTATAGCCCATCTCAAATTTTCGCCAGAGAGCGAATGACGTCAATTATCAAAGGGGCCGCCTGCACGAATCGCAATATTATTAGAATCTCTCAATTCAGACCTCTAATGTCGGACAAAGGTAAGATTTCTCGCGCCGTGAATTGCACCGAAGGGAAGGTGCTCTTTCGGATTAGTGCCTGTGATGCGCTAGGGTACGGCGTTTACCGGAATCACGGGGGTAATCTTACTTTTTTGTCCGGCATACGAAATTGATTCGATATAGTAAAAATAGGTCCTCCCCAGCTCAAGGGGCTTGTGAACATATCGGTAATATTCTTTGTCTTTATTTGTGGCTGCAGGGATTATATCTGCGTTAACGCGTGTGAATGGCCCTTGGGCACTCTCACCACGATAAATATTAAATCCGTAAACATCGGCACCATGCTCGGTTGGCCACTGAATGACTACCTGGCCCATTTTTGGTGAGCGAGGCAAAGTCGCTTGTTCTGTGCTGGGGGTGTGGCAAGCGCACACAATGCTCGCCAATATTCCTACGAGGTAGAGCACTCTCGCGCCGAACGTTGTCACTTTCGCCCTGGACAAAGTACATGGGCTTCGGCGCGAAATGAGCTCACGGCCACACGCGAATCGTTTGCCTCGTTTCCTGCTATATGTCTCAGCACTCATGCTCATCTTGTGGCTATTGTTCATCCGGCACTCCTTGCGTCCTGGCAAGAGCGGCATTAATGTCGCCAAGCAGTGCACGAATGTCTTTTGCTTCCTCAGGATCTTTGTTTATGGCGTTCTGCGCCAGAGCCTTTTCGCAAACCGTCTTGGCGTTAATGAACTCGCCTCGGTCATAATATACTTTGGCCAGCCTCCGGTAGAGTTTAAAATATGTTGGCACAGCTTTGATGCCCTGCCGATAGGTCTGAATCGTTGCCGTTGTATTTCCTGAGTCGGCGTAGGCGTCTGCCAATCGCACGTACGCGTGGCGATACTGAGGGTCGAGCTGAATAGTCTTTTTGAACGCCTGAATCGCCTCCGGGTATTCTCCCTCATACAGATATTGCTTACCCTGGCGGTAGGTTTTCTCCGCCGGACTCTTACATCCAGCCATCCATACAGAGCCAATACTGATCATAGCAAGCACTGCAATTACATATCGTCTTTTCCTCAGCCTGTTCATTTATTCCTCCTCTGGATTGCTGACATTGCTTTCGCCATCACATTTTTCTTTGCTGCAAAACCGAGCAAGCACCAGCACACTTTAGCATTGTTTGGACACTAAAGAGAGGCCGGGGCGCGTCACAACTCGCATAGAAAAGGATTTCGTTGGCGCTCATGCTTAAGGTTCGTTGTGTCCCCGTGGCCAGGGTAGACGACGTATGTATCGCTCAAGGGCAAAATCTTCGTTCTTAGACTGTGCTGGAGCTCCTGGGCGTCTCCTCCCGGTAAATCGCAGCGACCAACTGATTCTTTAAAAAGCGTATCGCCAGTAAAAATTACGTCATTTATCAATAGGCAGATGCTGCCGCGCGTATGCCCAGGCGTATGCAGCACACGAATAGTCAGGCGGCCCACAACATGCCGGGTTTCCTCAGTAACAAGAAAATCTGGCTGGTGATTCTTAAAGGGAATTCCAAACATTGCCGATCCATTCAACAGGGGATCCTGAAGGAGAGGCGCATCATCGGGATGAATGCCAATCGAGGCTCCGGTGTGCCGACGAACAGCGAGATTTGCCGCAATATGATCAATATGTCCATGGGTATTAAGAATCGTGGAGATACGAAGCTTATGCTGCTCAATGATGTCAATGATACGTGCGGCATCGCCGCCGGGATCAATGACAATTGCCTCGCGCGTCTCATTGTCCCCTGCGATGTAGCAATTCGCCTCGAATGGCCCCACAGTGGCCTGGAACAACAACATCTGGATCACACAGACTCGAATAGTTTCAGTAAGTCCCTTTCGCTCAGAATCTTGATGCCCAGCTCTCGTGCCCTGGAATACTTCGAGCCAGGTTCTTCACCCACCACTACAAAATCGGTCTTACTTGAAACGCTACTGCTCACTTTGCCGCCCAGCGATTCAATTTTTTGCTGTGCCTCATGGCGGGCCATCGAGGCCAGGGTGCCTGTGAGCACGAAGGTCTTGTTCGCGAAGGCCGGATGCTCGGCCCGGCGAGCTACAGCGGCAGTCTCTTTCTTTGGGACGACGCCAAGCTTCTTGAGCTTCTCAATCACACTAAGATTCGAAGAGGTACTAAAAAATGCATGAATACTTTCGGCCATCACGCTGCCGATCCCTTCAATCGTTTCGATTTCCTCCAGGCGGCATTGTTGCAGCCGCTCGAAACTGCCAAAATGCTGGGCCAGGAGCCTGGCTGATTGAACTCCAACGAACCGAATTCCCAGGGCAAAGATAAAAACATGCAAAGGACGCGATTTGCTTCGCTCAATTCCATCCAGAAGGTTCTGTGCCGACTTCTTCCCCATCCGTTCCAGGCTTGTAACCTGATCCAACGTAAGACTGTAGAGATCCGCGACATCTTTGACCAGGCTTTTGTCAACCAGCTGTTCAACCACCACATCGCCAAGCCCTTCGATATCCATGGCATCACGGCGAGCAAAATGTCGAATTCGTTCTTTGATCTGGCCCGGGCACGCGATGTTTTCGCATCGGATCGCAACCTCAAACTGCGACTTTTTCAGCGGCGCGCCGCACGATGGACAACTCTCAGGAAACTTGAACTTCTTCTCCTTACCTGTCCGAAGCGACATCACCGGCTCTACAACTTTCGGGATTACCTCTCCTCCCTTCTCAATTACTACCTGATCGCCGACGCGGATGTCTTTCCGCGCAATCTCCTCCGCATTATGCAGGGTGGCGCGTGAAATGTGACTGCCCGAGAGAAAGACCGGTTCAAGAATTGCCACCGGAGTCACCGCTCCAGTACGGCCAACCTGCAGGATAATGTCTTTCAGCTTTGTCACCGCCTGTTCTGCTGAAAATTTGTACGCCGCCATCCAGCGCGGGGATTTTGCTGTAGCGCCAAGACGTTCGTGTGTCGCAAGATCGTTGACTTTAATCACCAGTCCGTCAATCTCATACTCCAGGTTTTTGCGCTTGGTTTCCCACTCTTCGCTAATGGCAATGACCTCGTTAATCGAGCGGCAGAGCCAGCGATTCCTGTTCACTTGTAAGCCAAGCTGCTCGAGCAGTTTCAAGACTTCCCAATGCGTGCGCGGCAGCTTGTAGTCAGTTTCACCTACAGCATAGATAAAAATGTCGAGTGGTCGCCGGGCCGTTATCCTGGGGTCAAGCAGTTTCAGCGATCCTGCGGTTGCATTGCGCGGATTGGCAAACAGGGGCTCCCCCTTTTTCTCGCGCTCCTTGTTCAGCCGCTCGAAACTCTTTTTATTGAGAAAGACCTCGCCGCGCACTTCCAGCACAGTGCCGGTTTGTTTCTTATCGTTTTCAAGAAAACGGGGAACCGAACGAAGCGTTTTAATGTTGGGGGTAATATCATCGCCTCTCACACCGTCACCGCGTGTTGCGCCATAGCGCAGGCCTCCATGCTCGTAGCGCAGCGCCACTGCCACACCATCAACTTTCATCTCCACTACATACTCGATCGCTTTCGTGGTTCCCAAGAGCTTCTTCACCCGCGTGTCAAACTCACGCACTTCTGATTGGGAATACGTATTGGCAATGCTCAGCATAGGAATGCGGTGGGTGATGGAAGGGAAGCCCTCGAGCTTCTTTTCACCCACGCGGCGCGTAGGCGAATCGGGCGAGGCGAATTGTGGGTAGCGCCGCTCGAGAGATTCGAGTTCCGCGAACAGGCGGTCGTATTCCCGGTCGCTTATCTCAGGACTATTGCGTGTATAGTAAAGATAGTTATGATGCTCAATGAGTTTGCGGAGCTCATCAATCCGCCTTTTTGCTTTGTTGTCGGCTTGGGGTAATGCACGTCTACCAGCCATAGGCTAATCGTTCTGCCAGTTCCCGCGGCAACCCTTCTTTTATGATCGCATCTTGGGCCGCGGGAATGTCGTATTCCACCCGCTTGATCTCGAGAATCTCCTTCTCCAGGTCACAGATTACATAGGCGGGTTTAGGGTTACGATCGCGCGGTTGGCCAACGCTTCCGACATTGACGAGATACCGCCGTCCAGGCTTAATCTGGATTTCCGGCTGTGCGGGGCAGATCAAATTGTCTTCGTAATCCTCGATGATAAACGGTTGGTGGGAGTGGCCGATGAAGCAGAATTGTTGGGTGAAGTACTCGAAATTGACGCGTGCCTCACCCATTGTGAGAATATAGTTCCATTGTTCCGGGGCCTTTGGCGATGCATGGACGAAATAGAAATGACCATTGCTGACGGTTAGCGGCAGATCCTTAAGAAACTGGGTGTTTTCGGATGTGAGAACCTTCTTTGTCCATAGAACTGCAGCCTTCGCCACGTCGTTAAAGTAGCTGATGTCGGTAAGCAATAGAGCGGCATGATCATGATTGCCAGCAATAATAGGACACTGCAACTCGCGAGTCAATTCCACACACTCATTGGGATTTGCACCGTATCCTACAATGTCGCCGCAGCAGTAGATGCCCTCGACGTTATCTTGCCGCATGGCCTCTATTACAGCCTCGAAGGCCTGCAGGTTTCCGTGAATATCTGAGAAAATCCCGATACGCTTCGGGGAATTAGCACTCATACTCGCGTCCGGTTAGCTTTTTTAGCATTTTAGCGGCTTGATTACGGATTACAGCGCTCTTGTTCTGCAGCGCTTTTTCCCACATGCGAATTTCCTCCATATCCACGCCAGGAGGAGGCGAAGCGGAATCTGCTGGCTCTTCTGCATATGGTTCAACCGTTTCGGAAGAGAGGCCTTCGCTAACGTAAATCTTTTCGCCGATTTCCTCTTCTTTACTTTCTGCTTCTTGGAGAGCAAGTTCTTCTTCGCTCTCTTCTCGAACTACCTGTTGTGTCCTCACTTCGTCAGAGATGGGCTCCATTTCTTGAGCGATCATCTCGCCTTCCGGCACTTTAGCGACTTCCATATCTTCATCCAGTCGTTCAAATCCCATCTGCAAATCCGGCTCAGGCTCATTGTCATGCTCGGTTTCCATTCCTTCGCCTACGCCAACCATTGCTTCTTCTTCAGACCCTGCGGCTTTTCCTTCGTAAACAAGCTCCTGCGGAACACGACCGGTGATTTTTGATACCTCTTCCTCTTCCAGATGGAAACTCAGCTGTGTTGTTCCAAACTGCAGCGTGTCATTATCAAACAGCTGTACCTCTTTGGTGTATTTCCCGTTGACCAGTGTACCTTTCCAGCTGCCCAAATCCTTTGCGAAAAAGCTCTTGCCTTGACGAATGATCACGGCGTGCCTCTTAGAGA
The DNA here is from genome assembly GCA_964454265.1 of uncultured Candidatus Sumerlaeota bacterium. Taxonomy (GTDB): domain Bacteria; phylum Sumerlaeota; class Sumerlaeia; order MWCT01; family JAUWMI01; genus JAUWMI01. Next base: position 27,324 of record CAYVXD010000001.1, read on the forward strand.
CAAACCAATCATGCAGGCGAATATCGTTGTTGCTGGCACGCCCAATGTAGGTTTCGTACTTGTTAATCTTGAACTCCTGCTCCTTTTGCTTCCCTTTTATCACCGTCAAACACCCTGTCGGTGCTTTATCAACGATCATGGTACGATCAGAACCGAATGCGTCGCTAATCACCTGCTCTTCGCTCAGGACCTTAGTGAGAAACTCCAGCGTATGTTTGCCAATCGTAATGACGTCCTGATCCTGGATCTCGGTTTTCGTAACTCTCATGCCATTAACCAAGGTTCCATTTGCACTATTTAGATCTGTGAGGATGTACTTGCCATCCTGGTTGCGAATGCGAGCGTGGTTCCTGGATACACTTAAATTTTCGATGACGATGTCATTATCACGCGACCGGCCGACGCTGATAATGTCTTTGTCGAAACTGTAACGGTAAACAACATTGTCTCCGAGTTTCACGATTATTTCTGGCATGATTCTCAGCCCCCCCGCCTTGCATTGGAATTGTCCGCTAACTGCTAACTCCAAATACTTGAAAACATTACTGTAAGTTCTTATTCCTGAAGTCTATAGGCAAATCTTTCATGCCGGATTCCGTATACTCAAGGATTCTGGGAGAATGTATATATCGGAGTGCTCCAAAATACAACAAAAAAGTTTGCCCCAGGCTATCTTACGCTGTCCCGTGCCCGTGATGATCATACCGGTGCAGCAGAATGTCGGTTGCCACTATGTGGAATCCAAATTTCCCGTAGAGATTAAGGGCCGGATAGTTCGTATGGCTGGTGCGCAGTTCAACGTAATCGTATTGGCCGGCTAACTGTCTCAGACTTTGCGCCAAAATGGCTGTCCCGAAACCCTTACCCTGCTGCTCCTGATGTACCACCACAAAATCGAGGATGGCCACTCGGACGCCGAGTTTCTCACACAGCTGCTCATTGGCCAGAAAGATCGCGAACCCGATAATCGTAGTATCATGGCATGCCACGAAAATATGTTTGCCCAGCTGGTCGCAGCACTTTTCCACCCAGGCGGCAAAGAGGCGGTTTGTCGCCTCAGTTGGCAGGACGGGGTCGCAGTAATAGTGATTATACTGATGCGACGTGGCTGCAATGCGCATCAGGGCATCCCTGTAGCGTGGCTCGTATGGGACAAGGTCAATCGCCGGCATCTCAGCAGGCTGCTCGCATGGCAACGCCACAGACATCTTGACCGAGCAATCCACCAGATAAAATCCCTTCTGCTCGAAGAGATGAATATTGTCCCATTCGTTTGCATCGAATCGCAAGGCAAGATGAAGGATGCCCTGTTTACGGGCTGCTGCAAGGATAAATTCCAGCAAGGCGGGAGAAACTTCCTTTGGGTCGTGGTAACTGATAAAATAGCTGATCTTACCCATTGGCATATTGTAGATTTCGCTATGCCAGGGGTCGGGGATCAGACTGGCAAGTCCAAGAATTTCCTTACCGCGCACGGCAAGTACGCTTTGTACTAGCCGCGAATCCATGTGGCGCATAAAGTTCTCAAGCAGAAATTCGCTTAACAGCGCACGATCAAGCCCTTGCGCAGCCTGCTGGTATTGTTTGTAAGGAAAATTGGCAAATAGCGCCTGGATTGCAGCGCGATGCGTGGATAGCGGTTTGATGAGTTTGACCATTGCCTGAACACCGTATGCAATAGGCACGAGCAGATTTCTTTCCATACCTACATTTCGATGTCCTGGACGAACCGATAAACCGCCAAAAAAAATCACGGTAACGGCCTCTTGATTGCTAGATCATGGCCTGTGGTTCAAACGCCTTCACATACTCTTCCAGTAAATAGCGGTCCGTCATCCCGGAGATGTAATCGCAGATCACACGCTTCAGCCCGTCTGTTGCAATGCGATCCTGATACTTGGTCGGTAATTGTTGTGGTGTTTCAACATAAGACAAAAAGAGCTTTTGGATAAATTTTTCCGCCTTGGTAGCCATACGCACGGTATGAGGATGTTGATAGACGTTCTTCATCAGAAAATCTTTCAGTGCCTGGTTCTTTTCAACCATTTCGGAGCTGAAGCTAGCGATCTTGTGGGACAGATTTTGCACGTCTTCGGCACACCGGATCTTATTCGCAGCAATATTTCTATCTGTTTGTTGCAGTGCATCAATAACCTGTATATCAATTATCTTGCCAATGGCGCGATATTTGACAAATTTGTCGCGTACGGTATCAGAACTCTCCCTGCGCGCAACGGTGAAGATTTCCCAGCACCAGTCTACGGCTTCCAGATCATCTTCTTCTATGAGCCCTAGTTTTAAGGCGTCGTCAAGGTCGTGATTATTGTAAGCAATCTCATCGGCAATATCTACAATTTGCGCTTCAAGGGTAGGTGCGTGTTTTGGTCGAAACCGCGAGTCAATCTGTGGGGTGTCGTATGAGGTTGTATGTTTGATAATCCCTTCGCGCACCTCCCATGTCAGATTGAGCCCCTTAACGTCGCCGTACCGCTCCTCAAGGTACTCGACTACTCGCAGCCCCTGTTCATTGTGTTCGAAACCACCCTCTTCGTTCATTAACTGGGTCAGTGCACGTTCGCCAGAATGGCCGAAAGGGGTGTGACCCAGGTCATGGGCCAGAGCAATTGCTTCGGCTAGATCAAAATTAAGTCGCAGATTGCGCGCCATGCTGCGCGCTATTTGCGCCACCTCGATAGTATGAGTCAGGCGGGTACGATAGTAGTCGCCTTCATGTATTACAAAAACCTGAGTTTTGTATTCCAGCTTCCGAAAAGCGGTTGAATGGATGATGCGGTCGCGATCACGTTGGTATTCTGTCCTCATGGAATCCGGAGAGATTGGATAATCACGGCCGCGCGTCTCGCTGCTTTTCATTGCATACGGAGCAAGCATCTCGCGCTCAATCTCTTCGAGATTTGCCTTTGTGTGCATTTTCGTTCCCAGGTGAAAGATGGATAGTTGCTGGCGATTCGCTAGTTTCGGACTTATGTGTGATCGCCCCACACGGCGCCTGTCAACAGAGTAGCAAACAGGGCAATGCCGACGATTTGATCAGAGCCTAAAATTGCACGCTACGGCCTGACTATTTTTTCTTCAGCCACATCATCATCGAGCGCAGCTGTTTTCCTACCTTCTCGATTGGATGCTCGAGGCCCTGGCGTCTGAGGGCATTGAACACCGGACGCCCTGCCTTGTTTTCCAGAATCCATTCGCGGGCAAATTCGCCGCTCTGAATTTCACACAGAATTTTCTTCATCTCCTGCTTCACGCTGTCGTTGATAATCCGAGGCCCTCGCGTCAGATCCCCGTATTCCGCTGTATCGCTGATCGAGTAGCGCATCATGGTAATGCCGTTTTCGTGAATCAAGTCAGTGATGAGTTTCAATTCGTGCAAACACTCAAAGTAGGCCACCTCGGGTTGGTAGCCTGCAGCGACCAGCGTCTCAAAGCCAGCCAGGATTAAGGAGACCACTCCGCCGCAGAGAATCGTCTGCTCGCCAAACAGGTCGGTCTCTGTTTCTTCTTTGAATGTAGTCTCAATAACTCCGGCACGTGTCCCGCCAATGGCTTTGGCATGGGCGAGAGCAAGCTTCTTGGCCGTCTTTGTTGCATCCTGAAACACAGCGATCAGACAGGGCACCCCATTGCCTTCTTGAAACACTCGTCGCACAATGTGCCCTGGCCCTTTCGGGGCAACCATATAGACATCAATATCCTTGGGTGGTTTGATACAGCCAAAATGTATATTGAAACCATGGGAAAAGGCGATGGCCTTTCCCTTCTTGAGATGAGGTCTGACAGATTGCTCATAAATTGCTGCCTGCACGTCATCGGGTGCTAGAAATTGAATAATGTCAGCCTGGCGCGCTGCTTCTTCCGCAGAGATGGGCTTAAACTTGTCCTTCACCGCTTTTTGATAATTCGATGTTCCTTTGAGCTCGGCCACGATAACCCGAACTCCGCTGTCACGCATGTTTTGTGCTTGGGCGTGGCCCTGGCTACCATAGCCGATCACCGCAACTGTCTTATTCTTCAACAGCTTCAGGTTAGCATCCTTTTCGTAGTAGATCTTTGCCATGCCTGTCCCTCCCTGTTTGCGCATAATTTTTCTTGGATACGTTCGGCCTGTCAGCCCCGCGTTATAGCGATCCGTCCGGTTCTGACCAATTCCTTGATGCCAAAAGGCTTCACCAGGTCAAGAAATGCTCCGATTTTGTCCTGAGGCCCTGCGACTTCAGCTGTGAGTGTCTTCTGATTAACGTCAATAATCTTTGCCTTAAAGATTTCAATGATCTGTACGATCTCCCCACGTGTTTGTGAAGTACAATTGATCTTGACCAAAACTAGCTCACGGTCAAGATACTCGTCTTTCGTTATATCCTGTACCTTGATCACGTCTATCAGCTTGTTGAGCTGCTTGTTCACCTGCTCGATGATCTTGTCATCGCCAGTCACGATAATTGTCATGCGCGAAATTGTGGGATCTTGGGTCTCACCCACAGCTAGACTGTCTATATTAAACCCCCGGCTGCTGAACAGCCCCGCTATGTGCGACAATACCCCAAATCGGTTTTCTACCAAAACGGAAATGACGTGCTGCATCAAGCCATCCCTCCCATCATCTGGCGAACGCTGGCCCCAGCAGGAATCATGGGAAAAACGTTCTCTTCCTCCTCAACCATGCACTCGACAAACACCGTCCGTGGCGTCCGTAGAGCTTTGCGCAGAGCAGGAATCACCTCCGCCTTTTTTGTTACACGGATGCCCACCGCACCGTATGCCTCGGCAAGTTTAACAAAGTCGGGAACAAACCTCGAACAGCCTGGCGGACAATCCTTGGTGGGCGCTAAGCAGGTGTACGAGTAGTTCTTGTTGTAAAAGAGCTGCTGCCACTGGCGCACCATACCCAGGTACCGATTATTGATAATGATTACCTTCACCGGTAGTCCGTGCATCACGGCAGTGGCGAGCTCCTGGATATTCATCTGGATGCTCCCATCGCCCGCAATGTCAACGACCAGCCTGTCAGGATTGCCCACCTGCGCGCCAATTGCCGCCGGGAATCCATAGCCCATGGTGCCGAGCCCGCCTGAAGAGAGAAACGTGCGGGGCTTCGTATAGGTATAGTAGTGCGCCGCCCACATCTGGTGTTGTCCAACTTCAGTCGTGACGATGGCATTACCCTTGGTTAGCTTGTAGAGCTGATGAATCACGTATTGCGGTCGCAGCTTATTGTCATTACGATACACTAGAGGATACTGTTTTTTCCATTTATTGATCTTCGCAATCCATTTTGGATTCTTCTTTGGCTTGATCCGCTTGATAATTTCTCGTAGCACTTCCTTGCAGTCGCCAACCACCGGGATTGACACTCTGATATTCTTGCTAATTGCCGATGGGTCAATGTCAATGTGTATTACATTGCCGTGTGCATTGGGTGCAAATTCGTCAATCTTACCAGTCACGCGATCATCGAACCGCGCACCCACGGCAATGATAAGATCCGTCTCGTGCATGGCGTAGTTAGCATACTGCGTACCGTGCATACCGAGCATCTTGAGTGCGAGGGGATGGTCCTCAGGAAACCCGCCTAATCCCAGGAGCGTAGTGGTGCAAGGGATGTTGCAGCGCTCGGCTAATTTAAGCACCTCTTTTGACGCACCGGAGATAATCACACCGCCACCGCAGTAAAGCAGCGGTTGCTTGGCCTGCTCAATTGCTTCCACTGCCTTCTTGATCATCAGGGGATGTCCTTTGTGAACTGGCTTGTAGCTGCGAATGTTCACGCTGTCAGGATACTTATAGTTGTCGCACACTGCCTGCTGTACGTCCTTTGGCAGATCAATCAGCACTGGACCTGGCCGTCCTGTCCGCGCAATATAAAACGCTTCCTTGATGATTCGAGCAAGGTCATTAACATTCTTCACCAGGTAGTTGTACTTTGTGACAGGACGCGAGATCCCAACCATATCTGCCTCCTGGAAGGCATCATTACCAATCATCGTAGTCGGCACCTGGCCGGTGATCGCCACTATAGGCACCGAGTCCATGTAAGCGGTGGCCAGACCCGTGACCAAATTCGTCGCACCAGGCCCTGACGTCGCCATGCATACTCCTGGGCGCCCGGTTGACCTGGCATAGCCATCCGCTGCATGCGCCGCACCCTGCTCGTGCCGTACGAGAATGAACCGCAACGGCGACTTATTCAGCCGATCAAAGAGGTCAAGCACTGCCCCCCCAGGAAAACCAAAAATAATCTCAACGCCCTCCCTGATCAGCCCATCAACAACAATTTCGGCCCCTGTCATTTTCATGGTGACTTACTCCATTGCAGGTGCAATTATTCGCCGCATTTCGTTGCGGCGTTTTCGTCCTGCTATTAGATAAAGACCATACGTTCACGGGCTGTGAAGTTCAAGAGGTTTTTTGTCTTGTCCGCAAGGGTTAAAATCATGGGAACACAATGGGAAGGAATACGTGACAGCTTATATCAGGCCCAACCCATTCGCCGCTGGAGTGTTTCGTCCTTGGTTGTGCGCCGGACCACGGCGATCTTACCGCTTCGGAGCGTCATTCATGGAGGGAGAAACTGGCGGATCAGCTGATGTCTCATTGGCATCGCGCGACGGTCGCGTATCGTTAGTTTTTAATTCGAACAGCTCGCGTAACAGCTCACAATACGAAAATCCTTTTCCTGTGCTGGCATGCTGCTTCATCTTTGCAGTGGGGAGATGGCTAATTTTGTTAATCAAAGCCTTACTGAAATATTCAATTTGCCGCAGCTGTTCGGTGGTGAACCCGTGTGAATTCTTGACCGAGCGTTCAATCTCCAGTTGGCGTACATCATCAAGGTATGCTCGAAATGCACGTACGGTTGGCACAATGTCGCGTGACGCTATCCAGTGGAGAAATTTTGTCACTTCGCCCTCAATGATTTGCTCGACCTTCTCAAGTCCACTCCGGCGCTCTTGCACGTTTTTCTCAACAATGTGCTCAAGATCGTCAATATTGTACAGGTAAACGTTTTCAATGGTATTTACTTCAGGATCAATGTCGCGCGGAACAGCAATATCAATCAGGAAGAGCAAGCGGTTTCTGCGCTTTTGCATGATTGTCTCAAGTGCGCTTTTCCTGATTAAGAAATGCGGCGACCGGGTGGAGCTGATCACAATGTCGCTGCGGACCAGAAACTCCAGCCCGGAGTCGAACTCCACTGGAATGCCTCCCAGCTGGCTTGCCATAGCCACTGCACGCTCATACGTGCGATTTACCACAAAGAGATTTTCAACACCTGCGTGCTTGAGATGCTTCGCCGTTGTTTCGCTCATGTCGCCGCTGCCAACCACCACGGCATTTTTGCCCCCCAACGTCCCAAAGATTTTCCTGGCCAGTTCAACTGCCGCGTAAGGGACTGAGACGGCACTTCTACTAATATTGGTTTCAGTGCGAACTTTTTTTCCCACCGCGATAGCCCGCGAAAATAGTGTATTAAAAACCAGCCCCGTCGTGCCGCAGTCCATTGCCTTGTGAAATGCCTCTTTCACCTGGCCAAGAATCTGCGGCTCACCCACGATCATCGAGTCCACACTTGAGGCCACGCGGAAGACGTGGCGAACTGCCTGATCACCTACAAAGCGATAGAGGTAATCGTGGTACGAGCCACGCCCCAGGCCAGACAACTCGCCAAAAAAGTCACACACATCCCCCCTTGTGCCCGATGCAACCTGCCTCTGCACTGTGTAGATCTCCACCCGATTGCAGGTCGAGAGCACCACGGCTTCATCAACTCCGTACCTCTGAACCAGTCCTCTCAGGGCCTCAGCGAGTGTCCGGTCAGAAATGGCGAATTTCTCCCGGATCTCTACCGGGGCCGTTTTGTGACTGAGTCCTAGAACCGACAACAGCATGACTTCGCAATTTACTCCGCGCAGTGTTTTACCGTGCTACTGATATCCATGGAATTTTGACACGCCTAAAAAGTTGCCCGAGACGTACGCAATGACAATAAGGACGCACCCCGTTATTGCAACATAGCCAGTTCGCTTACCAATCCACCCGATACGCGTACGCAGGTGAAGATACACAACATAGTAGAGCCACAGCACCACCGATGACAGGACTTTTGCATCCATATAGCTGAACATGGTACGCACTTGTTGGGCAAAAAGCCAGCCCGTCACAATTCCAAATGTCAGAAATAGAAAACCGAATGAAATGCAGCGATGTGTGTAATGATCCATTCGCATGAGCGGAGGAAACCGGTCAAACAGACGCAGATAGCTCTTGTTCTTCATCTGGTAATCCAGCGCAATGTAAAGAATGCCAATGCCTGCGGCCAAGATAAACAAGGCATAACTTAACATAAAAAACGGAATGTGGAGCACAGCGAATGCACTCCGGAGATACGACTCGGCAGAGGGTGCCTTAACAAGTCTGTCAAACGAGAGCGACACAATGTTGAGTACGATAATGCACGGTGTGAGAATTGCTGCCAGGAGATCAAACCGCAGAATGGCGATGGCGACCGCGTTGGTGGCTATAAGAAAGAACGAAAGCAGGAGTAAGGAAGCCTTCAGCGTCGCAGCAGGGAACGATCCAATCTGCAGTCCGCTCACAAGGACGCCAAGCCCCATACATCCTACGGCAACCCAGGCTGCCAGAATGCCAATTCGGTTTGGTGCTTCACCTTTCGTCCATAATAGGCGCAGCGTCGCAATGAACGTCACCACCAGACTAAACGTAGCGCAGATATACAGAATTGTATCTACCATTCTCCCTCCAGAACTTTCAACGCCTCTTGTCTGGCTGCGGCTCTTCCCTGAGATCTGATCAAATAAGGAATATCCATATTCAGAATTTTGTTCAGAATAAGGGATTTCTTTTGAGGATCACTAATTTTTTCCAGGATGAGATCACGCAGCTCGCCGAGCAGATCAACGTAATCGCCATATGTCTCGTCGAACAACCTCTCCAGGTTCTTGCGGATCCTCTTCGACAATGCTGGACATTTCCCATCGCTCGAGACTGCGACCTGGAATCCTCCCCGTTGCACCACTGCAGGAACAATAAAATTGCACAAATCCGGCGCGTCAACAACATTGACCAACAACCGGCGTCGCCTAGCTTCCACAGAGATTTCCCGGTTTAAATCCTCATCATCGGTCGCTACAAATACTAGATCAGCCCCATCAATATCGCCTGGCTGATAGCTCCGCTGGTGAAGAGTTATTTTCGCCCTTTTGGCGAGGTGCAAAAGCGCGGCGGTAACCTCTGGACTCACCACAGTTATCTGGGCATTGAACGGCAACAGATTGTAGACTTTGCGTTCAGCAATCTTGCCGCCGCCAACAACCATACATTTAAGGGAGTCAAGTCCCAAGAGTATCGGATAATAGCGTGGCATAGCAGAATGGAGTAAATCCTTTGAAATCTAAGTGATTGGCGTGCCTGAACTTACTGCAGGTGACTCTACAGAATTTGACTGTAATGTCAATAGTTTTCCTTGCTGTGAACCTGCGGATGCTGTTCCCTGCGCTTGTCTGCTCCACCTGTGACACGCTCTACTGGTTACCCGCTTGTTTGTCTCTTCGTCGCCTCTCAGAGGCATGTTTTTTCTCGTGATTTCTTCTTGACAAGCCTACTGAATCGCCATACAAAGAGAAGCTAATTTTTTATGCTGCCAGTCTGTGGTGAATTCTCTACAATGATCTTCATGGGAGGCATTTCACATTGGGTATTGTTGTGCAGAAATTTGGTGGGTCATCCGTGGCGGATGCCAAGAGAATCATAAGTGTAACTCGGAGGGTGATTGCTGAGAAGGATAAGGGAAACCGGGTAGTCGTCGTGGTCTCGGCCATGGGGAAAACAACCGACAATCTGCTGGCCCTGGCCTCGCAGATCACAGACAGGCCCGATCCGCGCGAGATTGATATGCTCATCTCAACTGGTGAGCAGATTTCCATCTCGTTGCTGGCAATTGCCATTCAATCCATGGGCTATCCGGCAATTTCGTTCACCGGTCCCCAGATCGGCATTTTGACTGATCAGATTCATCGCAAGGCAAAAATTGTTCACATTAACGACGAGAAGATCAAACGGGCACTGGAGGAGGGAAAGGTTGTCATCGTTGCCGGTTTTCAGGGGTGCACCCTGGAAAACGAGATCACCACACTGGGCAGGGGCGGCTCAGACACTACTGCCGTTGCCCTGGCGGCCGTGCTCGGGGCCGACGTGTGTGATATTTATACGGATGTTGACGGCGTTTATACCACCGACCCGCGCATCGTTAAGAATGCCCGCAAGCTCGACCGTATCTCATACGACGAAATGTTGGAACTTGCCAGCCAGGGCGCCAAGGTGCTCTATTCTCGCGCCGTGGAATTTGCAAAGAAATACAATGTTCCGGTTCATGTACGGTCTAGCTTTAATGACAACCCCGGCACCATGGTAGTGAAGGAGGAGAAAGATATGGAAGATATTGTTGTCAGCGGCGTGGCCTATAACCGCGACGAGGCAAAGATTTCCATACTCGGCGTGCCCGATCGGCCGGGAATTGCCGCTGAAATATTTGGCAGTCTGGGCGACGCCAATATCATCGTAGATATGATTATTCAGAACGTGGCCGAGAAGGCACTGAACGATATCTCCTTTACCGTTGGAAAGGATGACTTCAACGAAGCCCTTAATGTCGCCAAGCAGGAATGCAAACGCCTCAAGGCACGGGATGTCGTCTACGATACAGAGATCGCCAAAGTCTCGGTGGTCGGCGTTGGCATGAAAAGTCATTGTAGCGTGGCAGCCAAGATGTTCAGGGCTCTGGCAAAGAACAATATTAATATCGAGATGATCAGCACCTCGGAAATCAAAATCTCGTGCATCATCAATGGCAAAGATCTCGACAAGGCTGTGCAGGCGATTCACGACGAGTTTGAACTCGAGGTCGCAAAATAATGCCCAAAAAGGGAAAGCCGGTTGATCTCAAGCGTGTCACGACGTACCCCATCCGTAGCCGCGTGAGTAAACTGGATCAGTCGTTGCTGGCACGGCTTCCCTCGCCCGATAAGCCTCTGGCCGAGTTTTTCCGCACCTGGCCAAAACTGCTAAAGGCCAAGGAATTCCTCCGCATCGCTGAGCGCATGGCCCATGCTCACCGGACCGACCGTGCTGTTGTTTGGATGATGGGCGCACATCCGATCAAGTGCGGCCTCTCGCCTCTGATTGTTGATCTGATTAAGCGTAAGGTCATCACCTGTGTTGCCATGAATGGCGGTGCTGCTATCCACGACTTCGAACTCGCCTTCTTCGGCCACACGAGCGAAGACGTCGACCGCGGCCTCGAAGACGGTTCCTTTGGCATGGCCCAGGAAACCGGTGAAGGCATGAACAACATCATCAACGAAGGCGTGCGCCGCGGTTACGGCATTGGCGAGGCACTTGGGCAGAGCATCCTGCGCCGTGGCGCTAAATTCCAGGAACTCAGCATCCTCTGCCAGGGTTTCAAAGACAACCTTCCGGTAACCGTCCACATTGCCTTGGGCACTGATATCATTCATCAGCATCCAAACGTGGATGGCGTGGCGCTTGGCAAGGGTGGTATTCTGGATTTTCGGATCCTGGCAGGTCAGCTGCCGGGCTTAAACGATGGTGGGGTAGTGATCAATTGCGGCTCGGCTGTGATTATGCCCGAGGTCTTCTTGAAGGCCCTGACAATCGCCCGCAACCTTGGCAATAAGGTAAAAGACTTCACCGCTGTGAACCTGGATATGATCGAGCACTACCGACCTATGGCTAATGTCCTCACCCGGCCAACCAGCCTTGGCGGCGAAGCCTATTCAATCGTAGGGCATCACGAGATCATACTTCCGCTTTTGTACTCAGCGATTCTCACTCAACTCAAGTCTTGATATCCGATACCCGTTCTGTGTACTGATTAGATGTGGATTAACACAGGCAGAGTAGTGGGAAATCACAGACTGGGTTATAACGGGCAGGCGTTCAGCAATACGCGAACTTGCGCTGCAGAGCCATCTTTGGCACTGCCCGTCCTTAGGAGCCGCAAAATTTGCCTTGCAAAAATCAACCGGAATTGTGATAGATAAATATGGAGTCGGTTGAGTATTATTAAATTTGTGCGCACGGGCTCGGCCTGATGAACATTACGCTTCAATGCATTGATTGTGGAAAGCAGTACGATCCGCTGGAGCTTCGCTACACGTGCGATTGCGGCGGCCTGCTCGACGCGATTCATGATCTCGACCGCCTGAAATCCTTGCCTCTTAAACAGCTCTTCGACGAGCGCTGGAACTCGCGCTCGTTTCCCTACAACTCCGGGGTCTGGCGCTATAGGGAACTCATTATTCCTGTTGATGATCAGTTCATAGTATCTAAACCGGAAGGGAACACCAATCTGTATCCCGCCGGAAAGGCGGGTGAGTATGCTGGCCTGCGCCGCATGTTTCTCAAACATGAAGGTGAGAATCCCACCAGTTCATTTAAAGATCGTGGGATGACCTGCGGTATCACTATGGCACGGCTACTGCACGCCGACACTGTCGCCTGTGCCTCCACTGGCAACACCTCTGCCTCTATGACCGCCTACGCGGCCCTCGCTGGCATGCGGGCCATCATCTTCATCCCCGAAGGCAAGATCAGCTACGGCAAGCTAACCCAGGCCCTGGCGTACGGCGGGAAAACGTTCCAGATTCAGGGCAATTTTGACGACGCCATGGCCCTCGTGGTGGAGGTCTGTAAGGAACTTAATATCTACCTTCTTAACTCCATCAACCCGTTCCGCATTGAAGGCCAGAAAGCAATTGGCTTTGAGGTGCTTCAGCAGCTCAACTGGCAGATGCCAGACTGGTTCGTGCTGCCAGGGGGAAACCTGGGCAACAACAGTGCGCTGTCTAAAGGGCTGAAGGAGCTTTTCGACATTGGCCTTATTACTAAGATTCCGCGCATTGCTGTAATTCAGGCCGAAGGCGCCAACCCTCTTTACAAAATGTGGAAAGAGAAAACTGCTTTCAAACCGGTCAGGCAACCCGAGACCATTGCAACCGCCATCAAAATCGGGAATCCCATCTCGTGGAAAAAGGCCATGCGAGGCATTGAGTGGAGCAACGGCGTTGTTGAGCAGGTCTCGGAGCAGGAAATCATGGATGCCAAAGCGTGGGTGGATGCCGTGGGAATTGGTGCTGAGCCTGCTTCTTGCTGCTCCATTGCTGGCGCTAAAAAGCTAGTTGAAAAGGGCGTGATCCATCCTGATGAACTGGTCATTGGTATTCTAACCGGTCATCTGCTCAAGGATCCTGAAGCCGTAATTCGCTACCACACGGGTGACCTCAAGTCGCTAGGGATTGAGTCGAGGTATGCGAATGCGCCGATTCGGATTGAACCTACACTTGATGCGGTGAGGGAGGCGCTCTATGAAGTACGTCGTGTTTCTCGCTGACGGAATGGCTGACGAGCCACTCCCGGAGCTCTCAAACAAAACACCACTTATGGTCGCTCGTACGCCTCACCTTGATCGCCTGGCGCGTAACGGCCGATGCGGAACACTCCTCACCTTGCCCGAAGGCTTTCCCACCAGCTCAGACGTTGCGAACCTCTCAGTGCTCGGCTACGACCTTGCATCCTGCTATACGGGTCGCGGCCCTCTTGAAGCAATCAGCCAGGGCATTAAACTCGGCCCTCATGATGTCGCATTCCGCTGTAACCTGATCACTGCGAAGGACGGCGTCCTTGACGAATACTCGGGCGGGCACATCAGTAGCGAGGAAGCGTGCGAACTCATACATGCCCTGGACGAAAAATTTGGCACTCCCAAAATCCGCTTCCATCCGGGCGTTAGTTATCGGAACATTCTGATTCTTTCTGGCGAGGAGTTTTCTGACCAACTTGAATACCACAAGCCCGATAGCTCCCACGGTATGGCGATTCGCTCGATCTTGCTTGCGCCGAAGGAGCCAGATGCGAAAGCGACCGCAGAGCTCCTCAATCAGATGACTCTCGATTCGGAAGATTTGCTCAGCAGCCATCCAGTTAACAAGAAACGCGTTTCCGAGGGAAAGAAACCTGCTAATATGATCTGGCTATGGAGCCCGGGTAAAAAGCCTGAGCTCGAAGCCTTTCACCGCAAGTACGGCCGCCACGGTGCCATTATCTCGGCCGTTGACGTCATCTTTGGCATTGGTATTGCTGCTGGCATGAAGATCATCAAAGTGCCAGGCGCAACCGGCTATATTGATACGAATTACGAAGGGAAAGCTGATGCTGCGCTTAAGGCACTCCAACGCGTGGACTTTGTGTATGTGCACGTTGAAGCGATTGACGAAGTCAGCCACCTTGGTAAGCTTGACCTTAAGCTGCAGGCGATCAAAGACTTCGACCGCCGAGTGTTAGGCCATTTCCTCGAACGCTGCCCACCCGGTGTGACTGTTGCTGTTCTGCCCGACCATCCTGTGCCCCTCAAACTCCGCAAGCACACCCGCACACCCGTGCCATTTGCCATCTACAAACCCGGAACAACGCCTGACATGGTTGCTGAGTTTAATGAGTATTCCTGCCACGAAGGGAGTCTCGGCGAGCTCAAAGGCGATGGCTTTATGAAAGCTCTCTTCCGTACCGCATGATGTTGACACCCGCCTTGTAAACCCTAGCGAACTCTGAAAATGACCTGATCTGAATCCTGCTGGCACGAAATAGAATTTATGGCGTAGCCACTGCTGGAACGACGAAATATTTTCTCCGAGCATCAGCTATCGTATCATAAAACTTCTATCAAGCGGACAGCAACCACAGCGAATTTTTCCAAGGAGCCCTTTATTCAAATTCCTGCCAGGTCTATAACCCTTTCCGGCCTTGCACCATGCCTGAACAAGGCAACTGTGCGGCAGTGTTTGGTCACCCCTCAAGCCGTCTGAGTGTAATGAAAAAGCATTGACTTTTCATGGGGTTTCTCCTATCAAGAGACTTCTTAAATTTCAGAGTTGATTTTTTTACCTTATGGCACTGAAATGAGCATCGTTATTATAGATTATGGGATGGGGAATCTGCGCAGTGTGGAGAAGGCGTTTGTGCGCCTGGGGTTTACGGTGGAGATTACGTCTGACCCGGACGCTATCAATCGCGCAGAAAAGATTGTAGTACCCGGTGTTGGCGCTTTTGGCGACGCCATGCGCGAGTTGCGCGAGCGCGGTCTAATCGAGCCTCTTCTGTGCGCAATCACTGATCAGCGTCCCTTTCTTGGCATCTGCCTTGGCTTGCAGGTGCTCTTTGAAGGAAGCGAAGAAGCCCCAAATGTCCCAGGACTTGGCGTGATCCCAGGTCTCGTGAAGCGCCTTCAGACCGACCTTAAGGTGCCCCATATGGGCTGGAATACGCTTCATGTTATTCGCCGTCCCCCGATCCTTGACGGCATTTCCGACAGCGCCTACGTCTATTTTGTCCATTCCTACTACGTTGAGCCGATGGATGGCTCCGTCACTGCAACCACAACAGACTATGGCATTTCGTTCACCTCGATGATCTGGAGGGGCAACCTTTTTGCCACTCAGTTCCACCCCGAGAAGAGCCAGGCAGTGGGGTTAGAGATTCTAAAAAAGTTCGGAGAATATCGTGGCGAAACCTGATCAAACGGGCATCAGAATCAAAGTACCCGCATCTACCACAAATCTTGGGCCAGGCTATGATTGCCTAGGCCTTGCTCTGAAACTTTACAATTATATTGAATTCGAGCGGCTGCCGCGCGGAAAAACGCAGCTCATCTGGCAAGGCGAACAAAATGACGCCATGCGTCCGCATGTTGAGAAGCTCGTACTGCGAGCAGCAAGAGAGATATTTGATTTGTGCGGAGTTAGTGCTCCAGGCTTGAGAATTACCTTGAAGCTCAATATCCCCATTGCACGAGGGCTTGGCAGTAGTGCAACCGCCATTATCGCCGGCATGGTCGCAGCGAATGAATTATGTGGCAGTCGGATTTCCCGAGAAAAGCTTCTGGTACAGAGCGCAAAGTTTGAAGGGCATCCTGACAACGTCACGGCTTGCTTTCTGGGTGGTTTAACTGCTTCAACGTTTAGTGGAGATGGTCTTGCGATCAGGAAGTATCGACTCAGAAGTGCGCTCAAAGTGGTTGTTGTTGTCCCCTCCTATGGTCTGGAAACCAGAAAGGCGCGCGCGGTGATTCCGAAGCACGTGAAGCACCGTGACGCAGTGTTTAACCTCAGCCGCGTTCCTCTGGTGATTGATCGCCTGGTTACGGGCGAATTATCTGACCTTCAGCGCTTGATGCAGGATCGCCTCCACCAGCCTTATCGTAAACCGTTGATTAAAGGTTATGACCAGATTGTCAGAGCCGGCCTGAATGCAGGTGCGGGTGCAGTAGTACTCAGCGGCGCAGGCCCTTCCATGGTCGCTTTTTGCACCTCCAATGTTGAACAGGTTGCCACGTCCATGGGGGAGATTCTGAGCACCCTTAACATATCAAACTACGTCTTGATTCTCTCGCCGGATAATCGCGGAACCGTTGTCGAACACTTTGACCGTATCTCATAGACTTTTTACATTATCAACTCCCTTCGAAACGTCAGTGGGGCAGGGCCTGGAGCATGTGTAATGCCTGATCTGAAGGTAACATTTTGTGGCGTTCCTTTTGAGAATCCCTTTCTGCTTGCCGCAGCACCATCAACAGATGAGCTCGACATGGTGCGACGCGCTTACGAGTCCGGATGGGCAGGCGCAGTATTAAAAACAACATCTGTGGTCGGTACGCGTGTACCCCTCAGGTACCCGCTCCTGGCTGCATCGGCCGACCCGAATCGCAAGCTCTATGCCTTGGGCAACATTGATCTGATCTCGAAGTATCACGTTGACGTTGTGGCGGAGCGCATACAGACACTTGCTCGCGAATTCCCGGAGAAGGTCACAGTTCCCAGCATCATGGGCGCTACGCTGGAACAGTGGAAGACCCTGGTTCATATATGCGAGCAGGCAGGGGCCAGAGTCATTGAGTGCAGCGTCAGCTGTCCACAAGGCACGCTTGGATCAAAGCCCGGCTTGATGTTGGGCCAGGATGTTGGGTTGGTTGAGGAGATCACGCGCTTGCTCGTCAGCGCCGCCACGGTCTCCCGTATTGTGGTGAAACTTACTCCACTCGTAGCTGATATTGTTGAAACTGCCCGTGCTGTGAAACGAGCAGGGGCACATGCGGTCTCCGCAATCAACACCATACCATCTCTCATGGGTGTTGATCTCGAAACTCTGGTTCCTCAGCCTGATGTTGGCGGCAAATCTACTTACAGCGGGCTCTCGGGTCCGGCGATAAAACCCGTGATGCTTCGGGCTGTTGCAGAAATTGTGCGCCATACCGGCCTGGAGGTGACGGCTACCGGCGGGATTATGAGCTGGCGCGATAGCGTGGAATCATTGCTGGTTGGAGCTCGTACGGTGCAGCTCTGCACGGCAGTGATGCTGAATGGCTTCGGTGTTATCAATGAGTTGCGCGATGGCCTGCAGCGCTTTATGGAGGGCAAGGGATTCGAGCACGTAGAAGATGTCATTGGCCGGTCCCTCCCGCACATTGTCACCTTCGACGAGCTACCCGAGCAGTTTCACGTGCGAGCGCGGATTGATCTGACAAAATGTACCCGATGTGGCCGATGCTTTATTGCTTGTCGCGATGGCGGTCACGTGGCTGTTCGCATGGAAGCAGATAAACAACCAAGCATTGACGACACACGATGCGTGGGGTGCGGCTTGTGCCAAATTGTCTGTCCGGTTGAGCGCTGTATCAGTATGGCTGCAATAGCGAAGTCCCCTTGAGGAGGGTTGTGTGTGATTATTTACAATGCAACGGTCATCTCAGTCGGTGCAAAGCCACTGCTTATTCCGAATGGGGCTGTGTATGTTCGCGATGATCGGATTGTAGACGTAGGGAAGAGCTCTCGCATCATGAAGGCCTACAGGTCGGCGGGCTCTATTAATGCTAATGGTAAAGTGTTGATGCCAGGGTTGATTAACAGCCATACGCATCTGTACAGCACATTTGCGCTGGGCATGCCATCAATTGGACAGCAACCTCGCAATTTCATGCAGACGCTGAGAAGAGTCTGGTGGCGTCTGGACAGGGCACTCTCTGAGGAAGCGATTCGGCTCAGCGCACTGCTTTCGCTGGCTCAGGCAATTCGTGCCGGCACCACTACGTTGATTGACCATCATTCGAGCCCCAACGCGATCCGCGGAAGCCTCGATTGCCTTAGCAACATTGTTGAACGTGTAGGCATTCGCGCATGTATGAGTTACGAGGTTTCGGATCGCGACGGGAAACGCTGCACTCGCGAAGGAATTGAAGAAAACGTACGCTTCCTCCAGGCAATAAATCGTCGCTCATCTCTGGTGCGCGGCATGTTTGGTCTACATTCCTCGTTTACCCTGTCTGATGAGACGCTGCGCCGGTGTGTCACTGCAGCCCGAGCCGTTAATGCGGGATTTCATCTCCATTGTGCGGAATCTTTGACTGACAATGAAGACAGCATGAAGAAATACGGAAAAGGTGTGGTAGAGCGACTGGCCAAAGTCAGCGTTCTGGGGCCTCAGACCATTCTGGCGCACTGCGTTCATATTTCTGATGCGCAAATCAGCCTCTTGGCCAAAACCCGCACAATGGTCGCTCACAACCCACGATCAAATATGAACAACGCGGTGGGCTGTGCTCCACTCACGCACATGCTCAAGCGTGGCGTAACCGTGGGATTAGGAACCGACGGCATGTCGGAATCGATGTGGGACGAGCTGAAGACAGGCGTCTTGCTCCATAAACACGTTGGCCGAGACGTGCGCGCAGGCACCAGTGGGATGATCACTGCACTGTTTCAAAACAATGCGCGCATAGCCAGCCAGATTTTTAACACAAAGATCGGCGTAATTGAAAAACGTGCAAAGGCCGATCTGATTCTGGTTGACTACTACATGCCAACGCCGCTAACCAAGGAAAACCTTGCGGCACACGTTCTCTTTGGCATTGCAAATGCACCGGTTGATACCACAATTGTAAATGGTAAAATTCTCATGCGGAACAGGAAATTGCGCGGAATTGATGAGAGCAGGATTGCAACGCGCGGCCGAAAAATTGCCAGGCTGCTCTGGCGTCGCATGGTCTCTTCGTAGGGGCAATTCATGAATTGTCCCTACATTATTTATTGTATGCAAGAAAGGGAGAAGAGGCATCGGCATAAGGTTCTTGTATGTTACAAGGTTTTGCGATTTAATAATGTAATTTTTGTAGGGGCAGGTTTAAAACCTGCGCCTACCGTGACAAAGAAGAGCAGAGTATTTCCCGGTAAGGAGTATTCCCCATGGACATTGCCAATACAATTCTCGATACGACTGCCAATACCCCACTGGTACGGCTCAATCGCGTTAACGCAAACGTCGGGACAGAGATACTGGCTAAGATTGAATACTTCAGTCCAAGTGGAAGTGTTAAGGATCGCATCCTGCGGCACATCGTGGACGAAGCAGAAGGCACTGGGCAGCTGAAACCGGGGATGATTTTGATCGAAGCCACCACAGGTAACGCAGGGATTTCTACCGCCATGATCGCTGCAGTTAAAGGATATCAGGCAGTCATCTGTATGCCCGGCGGCATGAGTGAAGAGCGCAAGAAGATCATTCGCGCTTATGGTGCTACGATTGTTGAGACACCCGGAGGGGAGAGCGACGTTGATCTCGTGATGAAGAAAGTCCGTGAAATTATGGCTGAAGCGCCAGGCCGCTACTGGGAAGTCGGCCAATTCACCAATCCGAATAACTGGCAGGCACATTATCACACCACAGGGCCGGAAATCTGGCGCCAGACCGGTGGACAGATTGATGCCTTCATAGCCGCCCAGGGAACCGGTGGTACGATAACCGGCGTAGCAAAGTATTTTCGCGAACAGAAGGCGCAGACGAAGTTCTATGCGATTGAGCCAGCCGAATGTCCTCTCCTGACTAAAAGCCAATGGGGATCGCATAAGATCGAGGGGATCGGCGATGGATTCATCCCTGAAACGCTCGATGTCAGCCTGCTGGATGGTGTGGTCACGACCACGAGCGAGGAAGCGATTAACATGGCCCGGCGGCTGGCGCGCGAAGAGGGGATTTTCTGTGGTATCTCGTCCGGGTGCAGCGTGGTTGGCGCGCTCAAGCTCGCCAGGCTTCATCCAGAGTACCGCCGTATTGTTACGATGATCTGGGATAATGGGTTGCGCTATTTTTCAACGGAATTATGCGGTGAGCAGAAACAGCTCGATTCTCCAGAGCGGGAACACCCCATGGACGCGCGTACGCAAGCATTGCTGAAAAAGTACCGGAGCCACTGGGAGGTGATCGAGTAGGTGGAGACAGGTGGAATAAACCCAGCGATGATCCGCGAAAAGGCCGAGGCGTACCGCGAGGCGATGACCGGCTTTCTGCGCGAGCTCATTGCGATCCCCTCGCCAAGCGGCCAGGAAAAGCGAGTCATAGAGCGCGTGCGGCAGGAAATGCAACAGGCCGGCTTTGATGAAATTCTCATTGACGATTTCGGTACTATTGCCGGCCGCCTGGGGTCGCGTGGCCCCCACATCGTATTTGATAGCCACCTCGACACTGTCGGTGTCTCAGACCCCACCGCATGGGATTTCGATCCGTATAAGGGTAAGATCGAGCGCGATGCCGTGTGGGGAAGAGGCGCTGCTGACAACAAAGCCGCTGCCGCAGCGCATCTTTACGCCGCCAAGATAATCAAGGAAATAGCCCGGACCCAGGAGCTGCCCTTCACACTGTTCGTCGTCGGCTCGGTGCAGGAAGAGGATTGCGATGGGCTTGCTCTGGGCCACCTGATCACTCAGACACTGAAGCGGGTGGATTGTGTGGTGCTGGGTGAATGCACTAACTGTCAGATTTATCGTGGACATCGTGGCCGTGCAGAACTACTGATCCAGACACGAGGTGTTGCATGTCATGCCAGCAATCCCGACCGTGGTGAAAACGCCATTTACAAAATGGCTCCGCTGATTCGTGAACTAGAGCAATTGAATGCGGAACTTGGTACCGATCCCTTTCTAGGCAAAGGCAGCATTGCGGTAACCAAGATTGAGTGCGACACGGATTCTCTGAACTGTGTTCCTTCGGCTTGCCGTATCTTTGCAGATCGTCGCCTCACGCGCGACGACAGTAGGGGAGAGGTGATTGGACAACTCAGGCGGCTACCTTCGGCTTCACAAGCGCACATTAGCATTCTGCGGCGTGCAATGACATCCTGGACCGGTAAGAATCTCGAGAAGGATCAGTACTTTCCGGCATGGGCGCTTGAGGAATCTCATGAGCTTGTTCAACAAGCTCGCAAGTCCTACGAAGGGCTTTTTGGCGAAGCTCCCCGCATTGGGAAATGGACGTTCAGTACGAATGGGGTGGCCACGATGGGCGAACTCGGCATCCCAACGATAGGATTTGGGCCCGGAGAAGAGCAGTTCAGTCACAGTACTCAGGATCATGTCCCAATTGATCATCTGACCCGAGCCGCAGCCTTTTACGCGGCATTTCCGTTCGTTTACTCGGGTGCCATTACTTACGGGTCAGAGAAATAAAGATAATCAGGCCACAGCAAATTGTGAGATAGGGATTATATATGAACCAGGGATTAAAAGGTCGTGACTATATTACTACGCAGGAATGGACGCTCCAGGAGATGGAAGTTGCTTTAAGCCTGGCTACAGAGCTCAAGCAGATGAAGCGCCGAGGCATACCGCATCGTTATCTTGAGGGCAAGACGCTTTTCATGTTTTTTTTCGACAAGTCCACGCGAACGCGCAACTCATTCGAAGCGGGCATGACGCAACTCGGCGGCCACGCTCACTATATTGACGCAGAAACTTCCCAGATCGCGCATGGGGAGAGTCCAAAAGACACCGGCATCATTATGTCGCGTTACGGCCACGGTATTGCCATCCGTCATGATTTAGTCCCCGGTGAGGGGAATGCGTATATCCGCGAAGTCGCACGATGGGCCGACGTTCCGGTCTTGAACATGCAGTGTGATGTGGATCATCCCTGCCAGACTCTTGCTGATCTAATGACCCTACGCGAACAGCTCGGGCACGATCTGCGTGACGTAAAAATTGCAGTTTCTTGGGCTTACGCGCCAAGCTACGCCAAGCCTCTCTCCGTGCCTCAGGGCCTAATCTTGCTACTGACTCGCTATGGCATGCATGTCACCCTGGCACATCCGCCTGAGTACAGTCTCATGCCTGAGATTGTCGAGCAGGCACGGCAGAATGCGCAGGCGAGTGGTGCGAAATTCGAGATTGTTGACTCCATGGACGAGGCGTTTCGCAATGCAGCAGTGGTTTACCCCAAATCTTGGGGTGTGCTGGAGCTTTTCGGCCAGCCTGAGGAATCGCTCAAATTGGCCCGGCAATATCAACACTGGATTTGTGACGAGCGGCGAATGGGTTTGACTGCTTCTATTAAGCATGCGTCAACAACTAGGTCATCGCTTTATATGCATTGTTTGCCCGCAGATCGTGGCCATGAAGTAACCGATTCAGTAATTGATGGCCCACACTCTGTGGTCTATGATCAGGCAGAAAACCGGCTCCATACGTGCAAGGCCTTAATGGCTCTGACAATGTGAACGCCGGATAGTTCAAGGCGCGCTGGTGTTCTATAATGCAGCAAGCAAAATTCTTCGAGAAGGTACTTGATCTAATCCGGGCTGGCAAGCGTGGCGCTGTTGTAACAATTATCTCAACTGAAGGTTCAACGCCGCGCAAAGGGGGGGCCAAGATGCTTGTAAGCGAGGATCTCGAGCTGGTAGGAACCGTAGGTGGTGGGTGCGTCGAAGCAGAAATCATCGCCGCGGCCCGTACGTGTATGAGAAGCCAAAAGCTCGTGGTCAAGGAGTTCGATCTGACCCGGATTAACCGGGACGAAAATGATATGCTCTGTGGAGGGAGGCTGCGCGTGATGATTGAACCAATAACCCTCGACGATCAGCTCTTGATCTTTGGAGGCGGCCACGTGGCACTCGCTCTGTATCAGATTTGCCGGCTGCTCGATTTTCGCGTAACAGTCACGGATGACCGGCCGCAATTTGCAAATAAGAAGCGCTTTCCTGAAGCTGATCAGGTGTTCGCTGCACCCTACGACCAACAGTTTCAGTCGCTCTCCATCACGCCGAATACTTTCATCGTCATTGTCACCCGAGCCCACGCAGGCGATGAGATTTGTCTCAGACATGCGCTGAAATCACCTGCCTCGTATATTGGCCTCTTGGGAAGCCGCACCAAGTTTGCCCAGCTGAAAAAACGGCTGATAGATGCAGGTGTCCCACGTGCGCAGCTTAAGCGGATTCATTGCCCGATCGGGCTCGATATTGGAGCCGTTACGCCGGAAGAAATTGCAGTAAGCATTGCCGCTGAGATTGTTCAGCATGGGGGGGCAATTCGTGCATCACGCGATAAAAAGAAATAGGCATTGACTCTGCCAGAAAACTGCGGTAAAAAGTCTGATTGTATTGCTCTTCCGTAAGGGATTCGTAATGCCGAAAAGGCGTAATTCTCTGCATTTGAAATTGACTGCTTAGCAGCCAGGTGAAAGAGCAGTTTGCTCGGTTTGCTGCACTGAGCGCATGTGGGAATAATTCTGTTAAACGCACGTTGTTCTTATCCAGCAAAGGGGATGTTTCTGTGAAACTGCACATTCATAATGTGATAGTAATCTGCGGTCTGCTGTGCGCCCTGAGCATTCCGGTTTGGGCTACTGA
Source organism: uncultured Candidatus Sumerlaeota bacterium (assembly GCA_964454265.1). GTDB lineage: Bacteria > Sumerlaeota > Sumerlaeia > MWCT01 > JAUWMI01 > JAUWMI01. The sequence goes on from CAYVXD010000001.1 coordinate 51,103, forward strand.
TTCAGCAACAACCGCAACGTTGGAAAACGACCCGGAAGCTGTTGTCCTGTTGAAAAAACTGGAAGAGAAAAATGCGGATGTTGACACGATTATTGGACAATTCGACCAGGTAAAGCAATCCACCTTATTTCTCGAAGAGATTCAGTCACAGGGGAAATTTTATTTTCAGAAACCGGACAAGTTCCGTTGTGATTATTTGCCACCGAATGAGAGTGAGAACTTGATCGTAGGGAATACGGCATGGCTCTACGTGCCGGAAATTAAGCAGGTGGAAAAGTACCAATTTTCTTCAGACGTAAATTCCGTGGAGCGATTAAACCGCATGCTGCTTGGCTTTGGGGTCTCCACGGCTGATGTGCTGGATGTATATCATGTGACTGTTCTCAAGGACGAGAGCTCGAAGGGCGTGACCGCACTCCGATTTACGCCTCTGAGGAAAGAACCTACTGTTGGATTCAACAAGGTCGTTATCTGGATTAATGAGAGGCATTTGTTGCCGGAAAAAATTGTTATTGATGAAGAGAGTGGTGACCAGACGATTATAACCATGACACAGATTCGTCTGAATAGAAAAATATCGGATAAGATCTTTCAGCCGGTCTTTCCTCCCGACGTCGAGATCGTCGAAATCTATTAGGAGCGGATACTGCATTTATGAAATCCTGGCTCTACTGCCTAAGGTGTGTTCTGGCGCTCTCGCTGGTACTGCTCGTCGCATGTACATCGGTTCCCCTGGAGAGAACGCTTCCTGAGGCCATAACGGCCATTGACGTGCCCATGTTTAAGAACTTAACCTACGAGCCAGGGATTGAGGAACTCATAACCAACTACACGATAGAAAGTTTCCTGGCCGATGGTAGGCTGACCGTGGTTCAGAAAGGTGTGGCTGATGCGCGTGTGGAAGGAGCCGTCACCGCGTACACCGTGAGTGTTTCAAGCTTTGCTAGCGATGACTTTCCCATGATCAGCACTGCCGAGGCAACGGCAAAGGTGACAGTCTGGCAGCCTCAAAAGCCCGAGGCTCCCATCGCGGAATTCTCTGATATTCACGCATCTATTCCCTATGTTGCCGATCCTCGTTCCACCGTCTACGAGAATGTTGTCGAAGTGAAAAAACGCCTCTTCAGAACCCTGGCCTCTAATATCGTCACGATGGTGATGACAGGTCCGTATCCGTCTGAGGCGGAAAAGTGATATAATCACCCCGGCTTGCAGGTTTGCTGCAAAGGCCATTACGCCACAGAATTGCGCGGCACGGTAGATATCCCATGCTTTTCGAACGGATTAAAAGCAACCGGCTTATCATCCTCTCGGTCGTTGTCTTCATTGTGACCGGTGTGCTGATCTTGCTTCAGCTTGATCGGCAGTACTACCAGGTCAAGAAAAAACAAATTATTGTGGATAATTGGGAAAAATTCTTCCCCGTAGATCGCGAGGATCTGACCAGGGAATCCCGAGCAGTGATCTTGGCGACCGACCCGCGGTCTCAGGATCTGGCACGGCGGCCTCTCCGCCAGACATTCGAGGATATTGCTCATGGGCCGACCAGCGCCTACCGGATGGCCTTGCTCGACAAGAACAGTGAAGTTTTGCTAGAAGTAAAACAGGATAAGATTCGGCGCTATAATAACGCCAGAAATTCCCTGTTCCTGCGAGAGTTCTCAGGCGAAACCAGCCTTTTGATCTCCGATATTACCAGACACGTTATCGGCAAAGTCGTTGTGTCTTATACCACACCGCTTGACAATCAGGAAATTATTGATCTCACCGCACGGTATAAATTCTATGCTCTCCTGATCATGGTGGGACTCATTATCATCTACGCCGCACTTCTAAAATTTTTGCTACTGCCAGTCAAACGGGTTATGGGACGCCTGGATTACGCCCTCAAGGCCTCGCCAGAAATTATTAAGCGCCCACGCTCGCGGCTCGAACGCGTGTATAACAACCTGGCTCGAGATGCCCTGCTCACCGCTGCCAATCAACATATCAAGGGTTTCATTTCAACCAGCGCCACGCTGGATACCGCTGTCATCCTGGCTCAGCTCCCAGCATTCATTCTCCGCCTATTCCGCTACGCAGGCATCTGGGTGTTTGAATTCAAGCGAGATCCCGAGAATCGCTATATCTTGGTCCATTCGTTTTCGGAAGGCGGGAAGGTTGCCCATAGTCTCACCCCGCGCGTGAAGGAAATTCTTGAGGAAACGCTCCGCACTACTTCCTCGGTTATGCTTGCGAGCAAGCTTGAGAAGGTAGTCATTCAGTGCCAGGATGGCGGCAAGCCATATTGCCTTTTTATTGATCTGATCAATGAGCGTGAGGAGTACGCTCTTGTGGACATCATAGCCATTCTGGCTGACGGTGTACCCGGTCGCGTGCCGGATAAGTGGCGGCTGGAGACGTTGGGCTTGCTTTGCGAGCAGGTCAAAACCGGCATCAAGACAATCGAGATGCAGCGCCAGATGATATTTCGCGAAAAGAGCGAGGCTAATATCAATCTGTCCCGTAATCTGGGCCACGATCTGACGAACATTATTGCCACGAGCAAACTGGATTTGTTAACCGTGCGGGACTTTCTATCGCAGTCAGACCTCCCACCAGCGACTCAGGCCCAGGGCGTTCGGATCTTTCAGGAAGCACTACAGGACCTGCTCAATAATACTAAATTTCTTCAGGAACTTGTTGACATCTACCGCTCATTCAGTTTTATCAAGCGTCCTCGCTTTGAAGAGGTTAACCTGCACGATTTGCTTGACGACATCATTCGCGTGTTTCAACTCTCGATCTCGAGAAACATCACAGTTGAAATACGACCCCATCCCCAGCTGCCCCACTGCCGCATCGAGCAACGTCTTGTGAAGCTCGCCATTTTCAACCTCCTGAGCAATGCCGTGGATGCAATAAAGCGGAAAGTTTCGACAGAGAGCCTGAGCGGCAACATTGTGATAACGACGAACTATCTTGAGGAATCTGATGAGCTTTCTATTTCCATCAGAGATACTGGAGATGGTATCCGCGACGACAAGGGCGAGCTCGCCTCACCCATCGAAATTGACAAAATTTTCTACATGGGCTATTCGACCAAGCGGAATGAAGAAGGAGAGGGCCTTGGGCTGAATTGGGTCTGGACGATTATCAGCGAATTCCACAAAGGTCGCGTTATTGCGCGGAATTGCCCCGACGGAGGTGCGGAATTCACTATCTACCTTCGGCGCCAGATAGATCTGCAAGAAGAGCAAAAGCCAACCCAGGACGTATCAGGAAAGTCTAAGAAATAGGAGAGTCTTCGGGAGAGACAAATGGGGCGTTACGAAGTAGGGCTGATTGAAAAGCGTACAATGGCAGCGAGCGAAGCGGCCACCCGTAGCATGGAGAGTAACATGCCTTGCGCAGCATGGAATTGTTTAAAAGAAATGGAGAGGTATTTGCATGGCGTCAAAAATTAAAGTCCTAATTGTTGATGACAATAAGAGCTATCGTGATGCGTTCAGGCGAAATCTCTCAATGCATAACTATGAGATTTGTGAGGCGGAAAATGCAGACGAGGCACTTCAGGTATTAAAAGAAGAGAGTCCTGACGTCATGGTTACTGATTTGCGCATGCGTACTCGTACGGAAGGGCTAGACCTGATCAAGCAGGCGCGCGATCTGTCGCCGATGCTTCCCGTGGTCATGATTTCCGCAGTCGGCACATTCGAAGAAGGGGCAATTGCCACAAAGCTGGGTGCCGCTGACGTAATCAGCAAAAGCCGGATCGAAGAGGAAATCGTACAACTTTATCGCAGTATTGACACCGCACACGAAGAGTACAAGGCGAACATGGGATTGCTGAAAACCATTGAGGAAGCGCGCAAGGTGGCTGGTGAATCTGACGCAGCAGATTTCTCTTCAAAGCTGAAGGCTATCTTACAGCAGGACGATGTTGATCCGTACGTAAAGGGTGAGGCGTACGACGCGCTTCTGAGTTTGGATGCATTTGGCATTCGTGAGGCGTCACACGACCAGCTGGCGAGGATGGTGGCGGAGGCCGCCGACGAGTCAGCCTTGTTCAAAGCGATTGACGAGGAGCTGCAAACTCTGGTGCCGGTAATCGAGAGTTTTGAGCCGGATTCGCGGGAAGCGCTTCGCACTGCAGAATACTTCTATCGTAAGCACCAAAAAGGAATTACTGAGGTGGACTTCTCACGCAACATCGGCTTCTCCTATTGCTTCGCGGTGGAAAACGAAGCCAAAGCCCGTCTGCGCAAAAAGCTTGCCCGCTTTCTCGGCTCGCGCAACACCTACGACACGGTTAACCAGATGCTCGAACCCAGGACGCGACATCTCAATCTCTTCTTTCATCAGTATTTGTTACGTCTCCAACAGGGCCGCGAATTTGATTTTACAATTGATAATGTTAAGCAGACGTTTCATCGCATCTTGGAACATGAAAACCGCTACAAACCCGACGGATTGAAGGCCCTGGGTATCATCATCATCTGCTTTGGCCGGGATTACGAGTTCAAGACGCCCCATGGCAAGGTCGCTGTTAGCAATCCGCTCAATCTCAAAGGCCTGAAGGACGAAGATGAAGTTCTCACGTTTGCCCAGCTTCTGGTCAGTCTGCAACACTCACGCAATCCTTATATTCATCCTGAAATCAGTGAAATGCAGAAGGTATCAAAGTTGCGCGATACCACCATGAAATGTCTTCAATATATTTGCCAGCTTGTATGATTACGAAGAGTTGGTAAGGCAGGAGAATAGAATCTACGCGTAATAATGGCGCGAATAGCTGCTCGCAGCGGTTTTCCATATCTGTACTAGGTCGGAAGCCGCTTTGTTTTTTTGTACAGTGCAAACTTACAGTAGCTGTCTTACCCGTCGGTAGAGCTCGCGCGCCCGCGTTTGTGTAGTTGCTTCAACAAAAAGCCGCAATACCGGTTCGGTGCCTGACGGCCGCAGATGGACCCAGGAATCCGAGAATTCCAACTTTAGTCCGTCTAATCGGCTGCGCTTTCGCGGCGATGGAAACTCTCGCTCTACTGCAGCAAACAATTCCTCACTATCTCTGTGATCCAAACGCAGCTTCCGTTTAATCAATGCATAGTCTGGAATGCTGGCATTTAGTGTGGCAATGGTCTGATTCGTCTCAGCCATAGCCTGCAGGATGAACGCCATGCCCGTGGTGGCGTCACGGCCGGGATGAATAGCGGGAATGATTACGCCCCCATTGCCTTCTCCACCGATTTTGCCATGTACGGCGCGCAATTTCTGCACCACATGAGCTTCGCCAATTGGGGTGCGAAAGACGCGAACATTATACCGGCGCGCCAGGTCGTCAATTGCACGGGTGGTTGACAGGTTAACCACAACCGGGCTCCGCGTCTTGCTGAGAAAATGAGCAACCACGAGGGCAAGCGTCCGTTCATCCCCGAGCGGACGGCCTTTGGCGTCAACAATTGCCAGCCGATCAGCGTCAGGATCCAGTGCAAACCCAACATCCGCGCGCCAACGCACAGTAGCCCGGCTCAGCTGACCCAGGTTTTGCGCCAGTGGCTCGGGCTCGTGAGGGAATACTGCGTCGGTATCTGTGTTAATTGCCTTCACGCGGCAGCCCAGTTTGCGAAGCAGCAGTGGCGCAATTACCGAACCAGCGGCATTACAGCAATCCACCACCACACGAAAACGGCAGCGGCGTATGCGCTGCACAGCCACAGCTCTGAGCACTTTCTTAACGTGCCGTTCAACCGCATTCGCATAGAGCCTTACTTCGCCCAGATCATGCAGCTTCGCACGAATGAACCGCTGCTGTGTATAATAGCGTAGCAGGCGACGATGCTGCCTGCGGTAGAGAAATTCTCCACTAGCATTAAAAAACTTCAGCGCGTTCCACTCCGCTGGATTGTGACTCGCCGTGATAGCAATGCCTCCGTCGCTACGGAGCTCGCGCACCATCATGCCAATAGTGGGCGTCGGGCATATGCCCAGATCCATTATCGTATAGCCGCATGACATAAGTCCGCCAAAGACCAGCTGCCGAAGCATCTCGCGCGACAACCGACTATCTGTTCCTACTACAATCTTATTTCCGCGCAGCATAGTGGCATATGCCAGAACGTAGCGCAGGAAATCCTCGGGCACCAGTGACTCTCCGATAATCCCCCGGATTCCCGCAACACTGATCATGGGCTGTGACGTGGCCATGGAACTGCCTCCACTGTTGGGGCCGACGCACAAAAACAGTCGGCTGTGCTTTCCTCTTTTCTTTGTGCTGAATGCTCTTGAACTGACAGATGTACTTAATTAAAAACTGCAGAAAGGAATTTGCAAGCAAATTTGTTCACGCTTTTGCTCAAAGGCTGGGGCCGGCTGGCCTGATGAAAACCCCGGCTTGGTGATGGTAGAGCGAAGCCCAGTAGGCGCTAAACTGACTTGCGCATACTGGCAGGGAGAATTTTAATCTGTTCACGATACTTGGCTACAGTTCGGCGGGCAATCTGAATACCCCGCTCCCGCAGTAACTCAGCCAAACGTTGGTCGCTATATGGTTTTGCTGAATTCTCATCGTTAATTAATTGGCTGAGCTGCTCTTTGACACTCATGGATGATGCAGTTTCTCCGTCCTGACGTTTCAGGCCGCTGGAGAAGAAAAACTTGAGCTCGAACGTGCCTCGTGGCGTCTCTACGTACTTGTTCGTCGTCACTCGTGCTACAGTGGATTCATGCATGCCCACTGCCTCAGCGATTTCGCGCAAGGTGAGTGGCTTAAGGTGTTCAATTCCCTTTTTCAGAAAATCCTTTTGGTGGGTCATGATCGCTTCTGTGACCTTCAAGATCGTGTTCTTGCGTCTTTCGATATTTCGGATCAGCCAGACCGCAGCTTTATACTTCTCCTGGGCATATTCCTTCTCTTCTGGTGCAAAGCGGTTGTTTCCAGAGAGCAACTTGCGGTAGAATGTACTAACCTTAAGGTGGGTTGATGACCCTTCGTTCAAATAGTAGACGTAGCGGTCGTCTATTTTTTTAACAACCACATCGGGGGTAATGTAGTTAGGTTGCTCCTTCGTCTTGACTTGTCCGGGTTTTGGCTCAAGGCCAGCAATCGTGTGAAACGCCTGGACAATTCTATCCTCTGTTGTGCCAATGGCTCGTGCAATCTCCGGGAATTTCTTACGCTGGAGAAGGGCAAAATGTTCGTCAAGAAGCTGGTAGGGGAGCGGATCCTTGATACCCTTGTCAATCAGCTGGAGCCGCAGACATTCTTGCAAATCCCGTGCTCCAACGCCCACAGGATCAAACGTCTGGATCGTGCTCAGAATCTCCTCAACCTTGCTCGGTTCCACGCCGAGCTCGCGCGCCACTGCGTCTGTTGTTATTTCCAGATATCCATTGTCATTAGTATTGCCGATCAGATACGCCCCAATCTCAAAGTCTTTTCCCTCCAGGCCTGAGGTCCGCAGCTGCCACATCAAATACTCGTAAAGGCTGGTACGCGACGGGGTAAATTCGGTAAAATCCTTCTGCTCTTCGTCCTCAGCCGGAAAATAGACCTTGTTTTCTGCGTGCTCGTAGTATTCGTCCCAATTCACATCTACCGCTTGAAATGGTTCGTTCTGTTCCGTGCTGGCCGACTCAGATTGCTTCGTATCTAACTGCTCTTGAGAGGTCGCAAGGGGGGGATTCTGGTCAGACGATTGCTCGGTTGAATCCTCTTCGTCTGTGGCTAGCTCCAGGAAGGGATTCTCCATCATTTCCTGCCGCGCCAGCTGCTCGAGCTGCATAGAAGTCAGCTGCAGCAGCTGAATTGACTGCTGCATCAGTGGAGTCATCACCAGCTTTTGCGTTTGCTTGAGAACTTGATTCAGCGACAGCGGCATGGATCTGATGCCTCAGAAGAAATAGACAAGCAGACAACAGTAGCCTTCCAGAAATGAAATGTGTAAAAACAGGCCTTTTACTGACTTTTCTACTTAATATGATATGATCAGGAACATTTCGTGTCAACAGGAATTGAAAATCCTAAATTCCCCTGTTTGTGGAACTGTCACTTTCAGCTTGAAATCGTGTTATTTACGTGCTTAGATTTTGTTACTATAAAGGCTTATTCGCGAAAAGACATTTTTCACCTTTGCTGAACGAGAGAAACATCACTTTTTTTGTTGACAAGACCACGAAGTTGCGATTTATATTCTCCTTTGAAGTCCTATATTGTGTGGATATGAGAGTGCAACAAAAGGGTGCAAGTATGAAACAAGGAGATTCACTATGTTTGTAGGTAAGCAGTTTCTTCGTATGATTCTGTGCGCAGGGGTCTTCCTCATTTCCTGCCTGTGCGTTTATGCACAGGAGGTCATTATAGAGACACGCCCCGGCGGCCAGAATGTCGAGTGGTATAATGAAGTATCAGGGAAATGGACTGATAGTGTTGGGAAGAGCATAGCAAAAGGGTTGACACCAAAGATTGGCTCCCGATTTACTAACTGGGAAGATGCAGAATCCTCTGCGGCTCGTTTTATACCGAACCTACCTGCTGCAGGCTTCTATGAGGTCTTCGTCACATGGCCTCTACAGGGCAATGCCCGACGGGTGAAGTACATTATTCACCATGCTGATGGCGATTCTATTGTTTATATGAACCAGGATGGGTGGGGCGTTCTGACGCGCGGCGCAGGAAACGGAAATATGTGGCATTCGCTGGGAACGTATCGATTTAATGCAGGACAAAGGGGCTATATTGAGATTGCAGACGAAGAAACTCAGGGAAAGCCAGACAGCCGGAACTGGGGCCGTGCATATGCTGATGCTGCAAGATTCGTCTTTGTTTCTTCCGCTCGACCGGTTGCCACCATGCCGCCCCCATCGCCTACTTTTGCCCCAGTCATACGTGCTACACCTGTAAGAACTCCCGTTCCCATTGTGACAATAGCACCAACACCGATTCTTGCTGTGCAGCCCACAATTTCAGAAGATTCGATCCAGTGGGTCACGGATATCTATAAGGCGCAGCGCAGGGCCCGGGCTGAAAATCGTAAGATCATGCTTTATTTTTACTCCGATAAGAGCCGATATTATCAAAAATACGAAACCGAGACGTTGAGCGAGGGCGTTGTTGTTCAATTTCTGAATAAAAATTATGTCTCCGTTAAATTCGACTTTTTGCGATTTTCTTCCGAAGCCTTCAGCCTTGGTGCCTATAAAGCCCCTACCTTCATTTTCTACGATCCAAACGGAAACCCAAAAGGAAAGATTGACACCTTTCTTCCGGCCCAGGAGTTCCTCGACACCATTCGGCTGTTTTGACGCCTATTATGGCTGGCCCTCGCATAATCCCCTTTACTTACTGTATTCCGAGTGTTGTCTTAATGGCGTGCGTTTATAGTCTTGAACGGACAAGCACTGAACTTGAGTCTCCTCTTTAGGCTCCTCTTATAATACCTTACCTGTAATCTTTCCGGTTGCGCATTTAAATTATGAACATTTGATATTTCAAAACTTAGGCTTGCAAATGTGAATTTGCAAGCATTGAAATGCATCTATACCTCATGCACATAGTCACCTTTTTGTTTTTGTTTAAAGTCTGTACAGGCTGGTTAGAAAGAAAAGATTTTTCTTGACAAGTGGGAGCAAGTTAATTTTATATTTTACAAAACATGGGTTAGTGGCGCCACATTATGGCTGGTTTCTATTAGAATTCTTTAATAGTCTGCTTTTAAAATGGTGCATAAACGTACAGATTCCGTACTATTTAACATTTGGAAAGAGGGTCCGATTTCGCGCGGCAATCTTTCCAATTTGATAAATCTCAACTTGCCAACAATATCCTACCTGGTAAACGAGTTGCTTCGCTCAGGAGAGATCATCGAGGTCGGCTTCGCGCTCTCCACTGGTGGCCGCAAGGCTCAACTTCTGGATGTGAATCCCAATTTTGGCCGTGCAGTGGCACTAGAATTCTCCTCGAAAGGAATCATGTCGGCCACCGCAGACTTGAAGGGCCGCATCCATAACGAAAAATTTGATGCCTTTTCACCGCGTGACGGTAAGAATCGCGCGATTGAACAAATCTACCAGGCAATTGGGCACCAGATAAGTTATATTCGCAGGGATGAGAAGCAGGAGGCCAAAAAGATTGGCGTTGGAATCTCCGGCTTAGTAGATGAGGATCGGGGCATCTCCGTTGGATTTCCACGCTTCGACGAGTGGGTTGAAGTACCATTAAAGCAACTCCTTGAGAAGAAGTTCGGCATATCCACCATTATGGAAAATCATATCTGCGCTACGACCCTTGCTGAGAATATTTTTGGAAAATACAAGGAATTCCGTAACATTCTGTATGTTCACCTCGGCCCAGGGCTGGGGTTGGGAATTATTATAAATGGGGATGTCTATAAAGGTTCGAAATTTAATGTGGGTGAATTCGGCCATACTACGATCGTTGAAAATGGCCCAATCTGCTACTGTGGCAACTACGGATGTCTCGAGACGCTCGCATCGGATTATGCCGTGATTGGCCAAGCCGAGGCGGCCCTGCGTGAAGGTGTCAACTCGCGTATCAGTGACTTCATGGGGAAAGATAAGAACCTCACGGCGCAGGCGATTTTCTCTGCCGCGGCCAGCGGAGATCGTCTGGCCTATCAAATAGTCGAGAGAGCAGGCCAGTATCTCGGCACTGGCATTGCCAACTTGATTAACATTTTGGCGCCAGAGGTGTTGATTTTCGGAGGGACCATGGCTGAAGCCGGGGATGGGCTCTTGATTCAGCCCATTTGTCGCACGCTTAAATCCAAAGCCTTACAGCGCCTCGGAAAGGACATTCAGATTAAACTGTCGAGCTTTGGGAAGCAGGAAGGAATTATTGGGGCGGCCACACTCGCCCTTTATCATTATTACAGCAATCGCCAAAGCAAGGAGGTAAGTTAATGGAGATCATTATTAGCAAGGACTATGACGAATTGAGTAGAACGGCAGCCGGGATTATACGCGATCAGGTCACAGCAAAGCCCAGTTCCGTTCTTGGTCTTGCGACCGGCGGCACTCCGATTGGAACGTACAAGGAACTGATCCGAATGCATGAGAAGGAAGGGCTGGACTTTTCGAAAGTTACCACGTTTAACCTCGATGAGTACGTCGGATTAGAGCCTACTCATGAGCAGAGTTACCATTATTTTATGCACGAGAATCTGTTCAATCACATCAATGTGAATCCAGAGAATATTCATGTCCCCAGTGGCGTGGCACGTGATTTTGAAAGTTACTGTCAGTCGTATGAGGAAGGAATAAAGGGCGCGGGCGGCATTGATTTGCAGCTGCTGGGAATTGGTGGCGATGGCCACATTGCATTTAATGAGCCCGGTACATCACTCGCCTCACGAACTCACATAGACACCTTGGACGAGCAGACCATCAAGGATAACGCCCGTTTTTTCGACAAGCCAGAGGATGTACCGCGCTTTGCAATTACCATGGGTGTTGGTACGATCCTTGATGTAAAGGCCATTCTGCTGATTGCCAATGGAGAGAAAAAAGCCGATGTCGTTGCCGCTTTTATTGAAGGGCCGATCACATCCCAGGTGACCTCGAGCGCCTTGCAACTTCATCCGCGCGTGACCGTGGTGCTGGATGAGCCTGCTGCTTCCAAGCTGCAAAGGATTGATTACTATAAGTGGGTATATGCGAACAAATCCAAACTTGCAAAATAGCATAACATCAAGTGCAATGCAGGAATTTCCGGGGGCAGCACGTGGGGCATGCTCCCTTTGTTTTTGCGATAGCTCGCTTGGTTGATTTTTCGGACGGGTGTAGGAGTGATGAACTCCCCAGGCCAGACTTGAGAAAGAGGAGTGGGTTATGAAGAGTGTAGCACAGCTTGTTGGCAACGTGCTTGAGGTCTCTGAGGTTGTAGCTGCGGTGAAGGCTGTGAAAGGAAAGCGCCACAGGAGCGTTCTATTTGGCGACGCAGTTCGTCCATTAACAAAAGAGGAGATTGATGTCCTGAATTCGCAGGGTAACTATGCGCAGGATTGGACCCAGGTTTTAGTGAGCAAAGAGTTTAACATTCACCGCATCTTCAACTGCAATTTCTTTGGAACATGCGTCCTCGGGAATTATACGGCTCACGAGATTGCAGTAGCACCTGGCGTAAAACTGCCCAGTGGCCTCTACCAGAGCACAATCATAAATGCGGAAATCGGGAATAACGCGTTGGTGATGAACGTCGGCTATCTGGCCAACCATGTTGTCCATGATGAAGCTATTGTCGTGAATGTGCAATCGCTTTGCGCAGAGGAGGGAACCAGTTTTGGTAATGGCACGGAGCTTCCAATTGCGATCGAGAGCGGTGGACGTGAAGTCCTGACTTATGCCGACATCACCATTGCTGTTGCAGAGCGGGTCGCCACGTCGCGGAGCGACAAGGCTTTTCTTGATGCTTATGCTGACTTCGTCAAACAGTACGTTGAGGCAGTGACATGTAACAAGGGGATTGTGCAGCGCCGGGCCATAGTGCGCAATAGCGCTACTGTCTGCAATACTTTTATCGGTGCAGGCGCTGAAATTGACAATGCCACGTGCGTCAGCAACTGTACGATCCTGAGTAATGAGGACGAGAAGACGCGAATTACGGATGGTGCCTATGTGGTCAACAGCCTATTGCAGTGGGGCTCAGACGTAACTTCCATGGCGATTGTAGATACCTCGGTGCTGACGGAGCATTCGCATGTTGCGAGGCATGGCAAAGTGACGCAGTCAATCATTGGGCCGAACAGCGGAATTGCCGAAGGCGAAGTTACCGCATCTCTGGTAGGCCCCTTTGTAGGGTTTCATCACCAGGCGCTCTTGATTGCCGCGTTCTGGCCGGAAGGCAAGGGGAACGTTGGCTATGGCGCCAACGTTGGTAGCAACCATACGTCCAAAGCGCCGGATCAGGAGATCTGGTGCGGAGAGGGGACATTCTTCGGTCTGGGAACCAACATTAAGTTTCCCTCTGATTTTACTAAAGCGCCCTACTCCATAATCGCCACGGCAGTAAACGCCTTACCGCAGCGCATAGAGTTTCCCTTTTCGCTTATCAACTCGCCAGCTGCCATGTATCCCGGTATATCGCCTGCGTTTGACGAGATCATGCCGGGATGGGTGTTGTCGGATAATATTTTTATGATTAAGCGTAACGAAGGTAAGTACATGAAGCGCAATAAGGCCAGGCGGAGCACATTCGTGTTCGAGGTTTTTCGCCCGGACATTGTTGATCTGATGATCGAGGGACGTGCCCGGTTGCAAAATGTGAAGCAGAAGAAAGATCTATACACTAGCAGAGACATTAAAGGTCTGGGCAAGAACTACCTCCTTGAAGCAAACCGGGTGAGTGGCATTGATGCCTACACGTTTTATATTCAATATTACGCCTTACTCGGACTGAAGAAACGCGTTGCTGAGATTCTTTCGCGGGGCGACAAAGCCGGCGTTGCTCAGCTGCTCTCCACGCCCTCCGATGACGCGCGCTGGGAGCATGAGCGCAAGATCTTACAACGCGAGCTGCCTTCGAATGACGTTGCCGCGAATCTTCAGCTGCTGGTAACAATGCAAGAGAAGATTGCAAAAGATGTACAAATCTCGAAGGAGAAAGATGATAAGCGGGGTACCCGCATCATTGCGGATTATGCCGAGGCGCATGCGCCGGCTTCAGAAGATAGCTTTGTAAAAGAAACATGGAAAGTTACCGAAGAGCTGAAGAAGGAAGTCGAACGTATGGTCGCGCAGCTTGCTGCCTGATCTGCTATACTGCCTGATAAGAGGCAGCACCGGGATCGGTTGTGCACTAGTGCATGGCCAAGGTTGTTCTGACGGATACGTGCCCGCCAGTGGCACATAGTCGGGAAAGCATCGTCCTGCATTAAAAGGCGAAAGATTTTGTAGGGGCAATTCATGAATTGCCCCTACATGCCTTATTGCAAAGTTGGGGCTGTACTAGCATCACCACAGTAGTTATGGTGTATATACATTGCAGGCTCTAAGTGTAGCGCCGCCGTCCCGGTCCGCCTCAGGCGGATCGTGAAGGCGTCTCGCCTTCACACCCGGAGGGCAGGATGCCCTCGATACAGTTCGCCGCGGCGAACGCTACCCATCAAAACAACGTAGACGGACTACCAGGCTGAAACATCAGTTTTCCTGGCGGAAGGAATGCAATTGTTGGCGCTTAGAGCCATGCAGGCAAAGGACGAAGTGAAGAGCAATGGAAATTGATGTAAGAAATAAGTCAAAAGCCAACCTGATTACGACCTACCGATTGAAAAAGATCACATCTCGGGTAGTAGGGACCCTACTGCACAAGAACGGTTTGCCTGATGGCGAAGTGAGCGTGGTGTACGTAGATGATTCCGAAATTGAAGCCCTGAATGCGCGGTATCGCCGTGTTCGAAAGCCAACGGATGTCCTGGCGTTTCCCATGCGGACCGGGAAATTTGCCTCGATTCATCCCGCGCTGCTTGGTGATATTGCGATCTCTGTTCCAAGTGCGCGTAGACAGGCAGATCAGCTGGGACATCCTCTGGAACGAGAGCTTGCAGTTTTGCTCATTCACGGCTTCTGTCACCTGCTGGGATACAAGCATGAGACCAAAGCGGATGCCAAACGTATGAAAGCGCTAGAAGCGCAACTTCTCGCCCATATGGAAGAAGAGAATCTCTTATAGTTGTAGGGCCTTTCAAGCACGCATTGTCAATCCTCCCGTTCTGATACCAAGCGTATTGTTTCCAGACACCGCGTAAGTGGTTTTGCGGCGCAGGATCGGTGATTGTTGTTTCATGGATGAAACCTTTAAATCCGGTTATATATCACTTATTGGTAAGCCGAACGTTGGCAAGTCAACGCTACTCAATCGCCTGGTCGGCGAGAAAATGGCGATTGTGTCGGAAAAGCCGCAAACCACGCGCGACAAAATTCTCGGAATTCTTACCACAAACCACTACCAGTTGATCTTTGTGGATACGCCAGGGGTCATTGTTCCTCGTGATACGTTTAATCAGTGCCTCGTGAATCGGGCGCTGAGCGCGCTGGAGGAAGTGGATCTGGTCTATTTCCTCATCGAAGCGAACGATCCAACCCCGGCACCTGAAGGGCTTGAGGCGGCCTTTGAGAAGATTTCCTGCCCGAAGTTTCTCGTGCTCAATAAAGTGGATCGCATTGCAATCCCGTTTGACGTCGCGGACTACCAATTCCCCATTGACTGTCGTCTCTATGCGGAGATTATTCCAATTTCTGCCTTGGAGAATTATAACATTGACCTTTTGATAAACAAGACGCTTGAGTACATACCGGTTGGGCCGCTTTACTACGATGCCGACCAGCTCTGTGACCGCGATCAGCGGTTCCTGGTTGCTGAAATTGTGCGCGAAAAGGTCTTTAATCTCACCGGTCAAGAGATTCCTTACGCAGTGGCCACAGAGGTTGACGAGTTTAAAGAGCGAGAAGCCGAGAAATATTTTATTCGCATTATGATTTATGTTGAACACGACTCGCAGAAAGGAATAATTATCGGAAAAGGCGGACGGCTCATCAAGCGGATCGGCCAGCTGGCTCGTGAAGAGATTGAACAGTTACTTGGCGTACCCGTGTACCTCGAGCTTCGTGTGAAACTGCGCAAGAACTGGCGAAAGAACGAGCATGAGCTGCGCCGTCTTGGGTATCTGACCAGGAAGTAAAAGAAATTGATCTTGATTGGACGCGTTCAGGGATCAAAGGCAACATAATCATATCAGGAGCGCTACCCTTTAAGATAAAGGATAAAGGATGAAGGAGTAACTTTACGATGAAGATTGTGACTGCAGATGAAATGCGAAACATTGATCGCATAACCATCGAGAAACGCGGCATTCCTGGTTTGACACTCATGGAACGAGCAGGAGCTGCAGTTGCTGAGGTAGTACAGGACTATTTCGAGCCGACGCGCGTGGCCGTGGTGACAGGAAAAGGCAATAACGCCGGCGATGGCTTTGTGGTGGCCCGGCTTCTTCATGAAAAAGGCATTCCCGTTAAGGTAGTTTTGCTCGGCGATCCCGACGAGCTCACAGGGGATGCACGCGAGACGTATCAGTTACTTCCCGACAGTGTCTCTCGCCAGCGCGTTCAGGACATTCAGACGCTCAAAGAGCAGATTCAAGATACCGACTGCCTGGTGGATGCAATTCTGGGCACCGGCGTCAAGGGGCTAGTAACGGGTTTCCTGGCTGAGGCTATTACGGCGATAAACGAGGCGGGCAAGCGCGTCGTTTCCGTGGATATTCCCTCGGGCATGCAGGCAGATGAAACGTGGAGTGGAGGGGTCTGTATCAAAGCGGATCATACTGTGACAATGGGTCTCCCGAAGATTAGTATGGTTATCCACCCCGGGGTCGAATACGCAGGGAGAGTAACGGTTGCCTCGCTCGGTTTTCCGTCCGACCTGCTTCATGCCAAAGAGATTCATAATAACCTGGTGACTGCTGATTTTGTAAAACGTTGCCTTCCGCCACGGCCTGCCAATAGCAATAAGAAAATCTTTGGCTATCTCCTGATCGTGGCAGGATCTGTAGGTATGACCGGGGCGGCGGTGCTGGCCGCCCGGGCGGCCGCACGCTCTGGCGCTGGCCTGATCTATGTTGCTATCCCCGAGAAGCTGAACGCCATTCTTGAAAGTCACCTAATAGACGAGATTACCGTTCCGCTTCCGTCCAGCACCGGCTTGTTTCTGGACGCTAAGTCCCTTGACCGCATTCTGGAATTTCAGGAGCGCGTTGACGCCATTGCACTTGGGCCAGGGGTAGGACAAGAGCCTGGGACTCAGAATCTCGTTCGCGAGCTGGTGACTCGCCTGGAAAAACCCCTGGTGATTGACGCTGATGGCTTGAATGCTCTGGCAGGACACCTGGATTTGCTCAACAAGCGCAAGCATCCCACGATTCTGACACCACATCCAGGTGAGATGGCACGATTACAAAACACCACTGCCGCAGAGGTTCAGCGCCAGCGACTCCACACTGCCCGCTCCTTTGTCTCTCAGCGGAACGTCCACCTGATTCTCAAAGGCGCACGTAGCGTGATTGCTGATCCATCAGGTGAGCTCTACGTGAATCCTACGGGTAATTCAGGACTGGCCAAAGGCGGGAGTGGTGACGTGCTTACTGGTCTGTTGGTCGGCTTCTTGGCTCAAGGACTCAACCCGCTTCAGTCTGCCATTTGTGCAACGTACATCCACGGATTTGCCGGCGATCTGGCTGCCAGGGCGATAGGGGAGAGGGCTATGATCCCGAGCGATATGATCAGCCACATTGCCTCAGCTTTCCGCGCCTTCCAGGGCTCGTAACCACGCTTTATAGAGAGGATGCTTGTGGGGGCGGTTCGCGAACCGCCCCTACTCAATGCATGACCCGTTTAATAATATTCCCAATCGAGGACGCCTGTTGGAGGGGCTACAAAGAATTCATCCAAACGCTGAGTGAATTCCCCAGAGTCGCAGAAAATGTCAATTAGCTGCTCAACTGTTCTTTTTCCTGAATTTAGTTCCTCCTCCCAATAGGAGATCTCATCGGCATTTGGAAAGCGCCCTAGCAACCCGCGATACAGGCATATTACCTGATGCCTGTTCGTAGGGTTCTTGCTCGTGTACTCATCTGAACTAAACAATATATTCGCCATGTCCTTAGCCCCTCCTCTCTTGTCGGAGGTTCCTTTGAACATGTCATCCCAGACTTCCAGTGCCCCGCCATCCACCAGTCTTTCCAAAATCCCCATATACATCGTGGCAATAAAATTGCGGGCTGGATCACCCTCGTGACCAGGGAAGAGGCCATTTATAAGATACATAAATTCATTTGAACTTATAAAAATAGAAATTGCCTCAGAGCGGCTCCACGACCCATTGAGCCAGGCGCTAACTTCCTCATCGCTCGCCTCGCGTCGCAAAAGCACACAATAGCAATCCCTGATAAATTCTTCCTCCTGACTTGGGTTCTGCTTTTCCGGGTTTAGACTATCATATTCCTCAGACGAGAAGAATTGCCAACCTATATCGCCAGCAATAAAATGAACTCCTATGTCGAGATCGAGCGCATCGTTGAAATAGCTTTCCCAGACATTCACCTCGCCAGGTTCAGGGTCGCGGTTTAGCACCGCACTGCAGAAGTGGGTAATAAGGTCTCCCGCATCATCAATAATCACCTTGCACTTCCCATTGCAACAGCCAGCAGAGCCACATTCTCGAACTTTTTCTTCCTCTGTATAAGTATAGTGGAAGCAGTCACCCCCTGAACATCCTCTATCATGGCATACCCTTTTACGATATATCTCACCATCCTTACAGTAGTAGCTCCAGGGCTCGCAGTAATCTGTCCCGCAATCTTGTATTACCCATAATGGCGCAGAATACAATAGACAATAACAAGGCCACCATGGCCACCAGCCGCATTGACATGTGTAAGTACAGCAAATTCCATATACCTTTCCCTCTTCGCAATAACGATGGCATTCGCTGAAACATTGTTCGCCGGAATTATAACAATTATAATATTCATATGGCGGATATTCACTACATCCAGATAGATTTGGGTAAAATTCATATGCACTATAATAGGATGCAGTTCCTTGCCATCCACTAAGATCTGAATCACACGATGAGCAAGGCATGCTAGAACCGGAAATCTCCTGGGCAGCCCCACTCGAATAAAAAATCAGGGGAGAGAGCAAAGTAATTAAGGATATAAAAATAATCTTTTTGTTAAGCATTTTTCTTACCCCCTCAAACTAATAGTTCTGGATTCCACAATCCGAACACTATGCCTTATTATTTATCAAACGGCCGGTTTTTAATACTGTTAAAAATGTGACACAATAAGGTAAGCGTCGTCAAGGATAAACGACAATGATATAAATAACCAAAGATTCGTCAGCCCGGAGTGAAGAGGCTGAAGCAGGATGGTGTGTGGGAGTTAGTTTTGGCTGAGACAGGTTTACAAGGCTTACTTATGCGGTAACTAAGCAGGCTCCGGTTCCTTATGACGGGTGTGTACGAGCGGGATTAGTCTGAGACCGCCTGGGGCGGACGAAGAATCTTGAATAAAAAAACTTTCGTCATCGTCTTCATAAGAATATGTACTCAGCGGAACACCGCACTATTGCTGCCGTACCCCTACGGCAGGCGATTCTGCTCGATGCGTTCGTTGACGGTGAGAACTGTTTTGAGATCATCGAGCAGCACGAGAAAACTCTCCTCCGCACCAGCAACTGCATCTTTTTCGTATTGCCACTCGGTAGTGGCTTTGCCGATGAGCTGGTGGCACAGCGCCTCGAAGCCGATGGAATGACCGGCAACTAAAGGAGGCGTAATAAAATGAATCTCAGCAAGCCGGTTCTCGGGTTTAACAGCAACAATGATGTTGAAAGTCATATTGCCTCGCCCCAACTCGTGCGCCACGTAGAATGCCCGCGCCATCTGGCGAGTACCCTTATACAGGTCGTAGAAATATACGTCCTTATTCTCACGGGCCAACGCAGGAATAGGATTTCTCCGCCGCACCAGCTCCGAACGATCATGATCAACAGAAAGATCCCGTAGCATTTCCACACGCGGCAGGATTTTGCCGATCGTAGGTAAGGGGGGTAGGGGAGACTTTGCAGAAGGGGCGGTTTCCATCAAAAGCGGAAGGAGCTCTCGCTTCCTGGGCGGAGGTGAGAAAGGCACAATGGCGTGCGAGTATGTGCGAATCTGTAGCTGTGTCGGATCGAGCTCGACCGTCAGCACGCCTATGCCGTTGGCGTTTCCGCTTGGCGCGATGAGCGCTTTGTTAACCTGTCTGGCTGAGCCAGGCGAATTGCCGCCGCGCTCAAGAATGATGTCAACTTCTGGCACCTGCTGCGCAAGAGTATTATTCTCCTTGGCCGGCAGATCCGAGAGTACCAGGCACAGCTCAGGGAATTCCTTCGTCCATGCAATGCCCGCCTTCACATGGTCAACCTCCGCGCTTGTGCTGTATTTCTTCAACAGATCGCGAAGCGCCCGGATATGTTGCATAGTAGTCACACCGAAAATTCGGAGGCGAAGATTATCCAGCTGTGTGGTGGCGGACAGAAGCGTGAGACGAGCGGCTGTTTTGCGGTTTTGAATATTCGAGACAAAATAAGGTGACGACTGCTCGCCCTGCCATTTCTGAATCTTGTGCTCGTCTACTATCAGCTCGGGCGACGCAACATTCACTGCGGTGTAACCAACTTCTCCAAAAAGGCGGACAGGCCGCGGCACGTAGGTTGTTTCGGCAATGACGGATGGGCCAATGAAATTGCCAGTATCAATGAGCATGACCGGATATTTAGCGCTTCGCTTCTCCTTTTTAATCTGCTTCTCGATCTCTTGCACGGTCTTTGCATCACGTGCACCGAGCTGGGGATAGTAGATCTCGCTCAGATCACCTGTCGAAAGCAACGTAAACTTCCGCGTGGGACTCTCTGATTTACCCCATGCAAGGCTAAGCATTGCGATTCCCAGAAAAATGGCCCCTATGTAGATTACATTTTTTCGCATTTTATCTCACTCCGTCTGCGGCCTGCAGAGGCGCAGGCATCTAGATTTCTATGGTGCTGACCTTCATTGACATCTTCCTTGTTGCTTCAGAAATGTTAGGCCTTGTTCTGGTGTGCGAAAATGCATGTCGAGCAGTTGTTTCGCTCGAGTATTGTCCAACGAGACGTCGCGTGGCCGGTAGGCGAGGACTGGCACCTCTGAGAGCGATACGGCCTGAACTGCCTCGTGGGAGTACCCGAAAACCTGGGCATAGATCGTGCCAAATTCGTAGCGCGACAGCCGCTTGCCCCCGCTGAGGTGTAAGACCCCACAGTAGTCAACTTCCCCAGACCCGCGGTCCTTTGACCCCAACAGCCTCCTCAATGCCTCGACAATATCATCTACCAGAATAGGCGTGCGATACTCATCCGTGAAAAGCCTGGGTTTGCCGCTTCGCAGACTTTCCTCAAGCCATCCCAGAAACGAATGATGTGCTGGCGAAGGATTGCCGTACATCAGAGCCGCGCGGGCGATCACCGCCCTGTCGCCCAGCGACTGAACAAGCTGTTCACCCTCCCATTTCGTTTGTGCGTAATAGTTTCGTGGATTCGCCGCATCATCTTCAGTATACGATCCCTTTTCACCGTCAAATACCAGATCAGTGGAGATAAAGATAAAGCGCGTTCTGCTAAGTGGTTTGACTGCTTCGACCAGATTTTCCGTGCCTGTGACGTTCGTCTGATAAGCGAGATCTTTTTCTTTCTCACAGAGGTCTGGGCTGCTTAGTGCTGCCGTATGGATGATGACGTCAGGGGAGAGGCTTTGACAGAGTCTTACCACTTCCTCCTTAGATTGAATGTCGCACGTGACCGTTCGGATGGGCGGCTGTCCATTCGCACAGTAAGTACGGGAGGCCACAGGAGACCGATATAGCGTTACCACACATTCGTGCTCCTCCCGCAGGCCTATGGCAAGATTCCAGCCAAGCAGCCCTGCCCCACCAGTGATGAGAACCCGTTTGCCCACCCTGAATGCCTATGATGCCCCTCTTTTTCGCGGTTGCCCTCTCACAGCTTATCGAGTTTATCAACCGCTGTTTTTAGCCGTTTGATATTGGTGTGAATGTAAATGGCTGTACTGGTAATGTTCGAATGCCCCAGCAGGCGCTGAATTTCCAGGATGTCTACATCATCTGAGTGCAGCAGAGTTGCAAAAGTGTGGCGCAGCTTATGGGGACTGATCCTTGCCCGCTTAATACCGGCCTTCAGCGCATATTTCTTAAGCTTCTTATCTATAGTTCTGGGAAAGAGCCGCTTCTTGAACCTGTTAAGAAAAAGCGCAGGGTTCTCGGTATACGGACGCATTTCGAGATACGCCTGCAGTGCCTGCACGGCAGTTGCATTCAACGGCATCACGCGCTCCTTCGCCCCCTTGCCAAGCACGCGCATGGTTCCGCCAAGTGCGGCGGGTGTGGATCCAGCCTGTAAATTTACGTCATCCACATCTAACGAGGCAAGTTCTTGCAACCGGATGCCTGTCATAGCCAGCAAAACAAGGATGGCTTGGTCGCGCTTGTCTCTCCAGGTTTTGTTTTCCGGAGCCATGAGTAGACGCTTGAGCTCTTCTGCCGTTAGATAGATTGGCAGCTTCTTAGCCAACCTTGGGGTTCGAATAATAAGCATCGGATTTGTTTTAAGATATTCCTGTTCGGTAAGAAATCTAAAGAATGAACGCAAGGAGGCAATTCGTCTCGCCAGGCTGGTGCTCCGATAGTTTCTCTCGGTCTGAAGCTTCGACAGGTACTCCCGGATGTCTTCAGTAAAGATACGGGGGAGAGTTGGCAACATGCGGAAATGCTGTTCCAGGAAGATGCGGAACTTGTCGAGATCATACTGGTAGGCGCGGATAGTACGCGGCGATAGGTTTCGTTCGACCCGCAAGTACCTGAGGTATTCATCCACGGCTTCTGGTAAGGAGCGCGTCATTTCAAATCTGCCTTATGGGTCGGCTTCGAAAAATTAGCCTCACTTGTACATCTGCGGCGTATCGGTTCACTCTTTTAGTATTGTTAGCCTTGAGCTGTCAATCTTCAAAGTTAATCCGCCTCAGGCGGATAAATGCGCCTGTGGCTCATATAAAGGAATGGCAGCCAGGTATAATGGTTTGGTTAAGGGGCGTTGGAACCGTTTGGCCCTTTCGGGCATGGATGGGGGCCTGTGTGGCAACAGGCGGGTATGCAAGGGTGAAATGCCAGTCGGAAAAGTAGGGTTCTTGGAGCATGAAATGAGCGTTGGCAAGAATAAAGGCACAAAAGGCCGCAAAATACTGATGTTTAAGGACTTATATAATTCCCCAGAAGGGCTTTAAAGATTTATTTAATGCCCTTCTGCATAATTCCTTTTTTCTGCAGGTCTTTTACTCTCGTTCTTATAGACTTAGATAAAAAAACCAAATATAAATCTTTACGGCGAAAGTATAATTTAAGAACTTTAAATGCTTTCCGGTGATTAAAAAAATGGCCGCCGGCCACTTTAAGTTTTTGCATCTAATGTTTTTTATATCAACGGTGTGCAATCAGGAATCGTAGAAAAAAACTCTCAGTTGCCTTTCGCAGATGTGTGGGGATCCATCCCCCTAGGGTGAATTGGATAATTCCTCTTCCAGGTATGAATCAATTGCCTTCTTGGCCTCCGCAATTTCCTCATCCGTAATAGAGATTGGAGCAACAAAGACTTCTTCGCCTGTGCGTGTGTCTTCGAAAACCAGTGAATCCTCCCCTGTAGCGATCGGTCTTGTCTCCAGCCATTTGAAGACCTTATATTTCATAAGAAGGTGTGCGAGGAGGTAAAGTTGGGTAGCATTGGCGGGATTGTGCTGATTGTGAAGCGCCATGAAAAGGCGCAGGAGCATATCATTGCGCTCCCGGCGATTGATTTTTTGATCCGCTGGCGGCGCGATGCGCTTCGTAAGCCAATATGAAAAGAACTGTTTATCCTGCAGCCGATTCCAGCACGTATGGCAGTAGTCCTTGCGAATAGGCTCGGGATAGACTTCTGTCAATACCGAGGGGTGATGTGCATCATCAGTAAGCGATGCGCCGCAAATCGTACACGTGTTTTCCGGCTTTCTTATATCAAAATACGTATGCTTGTCACTCATCAGGCCTCCTATCTTTGGTTCGGATTCAAAGTTTGAGTAGTCAACCGAAGGAGAAAGAGTTCAAACATTACTTGAAGGTCTGGTACGTATCTATCCTGCTGTACCGGATATAGCGTGGTATTCAGGCGCACGAGGTATTTGAGGGCATAGCTGAGTTGAGTAGTTGAGTATAGCAAAGCTGCGTCCTGAAACTTCTTCCGGCGATAAGAGTGCTGCTGGAGAATATTGCCCTGAAACTCCTTCGGGAACAATATTTCCTTGAGTCGCTTGTCGGTAGCAAACGTGCTTTCCTTTGCATTAAGGATTTTCGCCTGGAGAAGTAGGTGTATGTCATTTAGAACAGTGCGAAAAATACTTTGCCGGGCCTTCTCGTGGCTTGTGAACCATTGGCGGAACACTTTGATACATTGCGAGGTATTTTGCGTGAGGAGAGCGTCAGTCAAGCGATAGGCCAATGGTTTGTCGCTCATCTCTTGCACGACGCCGGTTTTTTTTAAAAGCGCGTAGAGTGGGGATTTCTTGCTTACGCTGCGGCGTTTTGCTTGATCTTCAACAGCCACCAGAATGAGAACATTTGGCACATGCTGAAATGGTCCACTTACGAAATCGAGCAAATACTGCATGGAGGTGTTTTTCTTCTTATCATTGGTGCTGTCGGCGCCCTTCCGAGGTTTCCGATGATACAGCTCGGAAAGATTATACACCACAACGACGCGCTTCGTGTCTGGAAGCAAGGAAGGCATCGAGAGTTCTGAAATCAGATCAGCCACAACTGAGTCGAGCGATACGGTCCATCGCGGCGCGGTTGGAGAGAATTCGATATAGTTATGAGAGCGAAGCTCCGGGCTGAGATGCTTGCTAATCAGCGCCAGCTTGGCATCGTTAATACGCGCTTCGTTGTCACCATGAAGAAGGTAAATCTCGCTCATGTCTGCCGTATCTGCGCCTTGTATGTTTCGCGGAGTGTATTGAAGAACTCCAGGGTATGTGGCTCCTGGTAGTCTGGATAGGTCCACGGCAACGGCTGGAACCCGCCGTGCTTTCTCTTGTACGTCAATGTAACTTCTCCAAAGATGCCTTTGCTCAGGTAGAGCCGGTGATCGTAGTCCTTTGTCGTGGCCAGCACCACCTTGGAGAGCGTCAGGTAGCCGGGATCAATATTGACGCGCCGCTTCTGAGTGTCGGGATCGCAAAAGAGCTTCTCAACTCTATTTGTATGTAGTTTTACCTCCGGAAGCTCGTCCATGTGCATGAGAGTCGCGCATGAGACATAACGGCGCAGAATCTTCTCCCCCATCTCGTCGCTATAATATGCCGTATGCGTGAAGGGAAAGATGGCGCTTCGAAGATCAATCGCTCCAAAATCAACGACCAGGCGCTTCTCCACGATCTCAAAGAGCTCCTCGCCGGCTACGAGGAGTCCAAAAAAGAGTTTGACGTCTGGCAGCTCTTTCTTCGCCTCACCCATGGGCTTGCGAATCGCCCTCCGTATCGTCCTGCGTTATGCGGCCCTTGATCAGCGATGGTGGCGTTACCTGCTCGGAACCGATAGTGACGGCTTCTTGCAGCATCGGAGCGATCTGTTCAATATCTGCTTCCCTACGGGCAAACATGTCGAACAAAGGTTCGCCTGCCTGTACACGGTCGCCTATCTTCTTGTGCATCATCAGGCCCACGCCATGATCTATAGGATCCTCATAGCGCTTCCGCCCGGCCCCGAGAAGCATTGAGGCCTTGCCAATGCGTTTTGTATTGTATGCGTGGATGAAGCCATCCTTGCTGGCCAGGATTTCGCCACGTTTCGGCGCAATTTCGAGCAACGCCTCATTGTCAACAACTCGCGGATTGCCCTTTTGTGCCGTCACCAGCTCAATGAATTTATCCAACGCCTTGCCGGTGTGCAATAGTTTTTCCAACCGTGCGCGCGCATCTTCGACTGACTCTGCTGCCTGGCCGAGAATAAGCATGTGCGCGCCGAGCGTCAGACAGATCTCATGCAAATCGCTCTCAGCATCAGGCGCTTTCAGCGCGGCGATAGCCTCGCGCACCTCCAGGGCGTTGCCTATGCAGGTGCCCAGCGGCTGGTTCATGTCAGTAATAAGGGCAATGACGTCCTTGCCGAGTTCGCGACCCACCCCCACGAGAGTTCGCGCCAGCCGGGTTGCATCATTATGGTTGTTCATAAATGCGCCGTTTCCGGTTTTAACGTCCATGACAAAGGCGTCGGCGCCCGAAGCAACCTTTTTGCTCATAATACTTGCCGCGATGAGCGGAATACTTTCAATAGTTCCTGTCACATCGCGCAGAGCGTAAATCTTCTTGTCAGCCGGCACGAACTGCGCCGATGCCCCAATAAGGGCCACACCGATGGTTTCGATCTGACTCCGGAACTGGTCTGCTCCGATCTCGACTTGAAATCCCGGGATTGATTCAAGTTTATCAAGCGTGCCCCCGGTATGGCCGAGGCCACGGCCTGACACCATTGGCACAGGCACTCCCGCAGATGCCACAAGTGGAGCCAATACCAGGGACACCTTATCTCCTACCCCACCCGTGCTGTGCTTATCTACTTTCTTGAGCGTAATTGCAGAAAGGTCGAAGACTTCGCCGGAATTTATCATGGCCCTGGTTAGCGATCCGAGCTCGGAAAAAGCGAGTCCGCTGAAATAGACAGCCATAAGAAATGCTGCAATCTGGTAATCAGGTATGGCCTCGTTGGCAAAGCCAGAAACCAGGAACTCAATCTCCTTTGCTGTGAGTTTACCACGGTTTCGTTTTTTAATGATAAGGTCAACTGCGCGCATAGATATGCCCAATTTTGCCGAGTGTTTGTGCTATGGGCCCTCCCCCACTGAGTTGTCATACCCGGCGAAGGATGGGGCGAATGAGGGCACTGAGTTTCTGTTCCGCCTGCTTTGCCGTAGCCAGCACCTCTTCGTGCGTCAGGGGCGCCTCACGTCGGACAAGGGAATTTGTGATTATCGAGAATCCAAGCGTTTTCATACCTGCATGAACTGCAGCCAGAACCTCCGGGACAGTTGACATGCCCACCGCGTGTGCGCCAGCCAGACGCAACAGATGGGCTTCGGCGCGCGTTTCGTAGTTCGGTCCCAGATTGGCAACGTAAACGCCTTCTTTCAGCGCGATGCGTTCTTCGCGCGCACTCTGGCGGGCGAGATTCTGCAAATCTTGCGAATAGGGAGATGACATATCGGGAAACTGCGGACCCCAGCGATCCAGATTTGGCCCGATCAAGGGATTTCGAAACGTGAAATTCAGATGGTCCGTAGTCAGCATTATATCTCCAGGTATGAGGTCGGGATGCAGCCCGCCAGCCGAGTTGGTCACGATCATGACTTTCACCCCCAGCATTGCCAGCACGCGAATCGGCAGAACAAGGTTCCAGCTCTCTATTCCTTCGTAGAGGTGCCACCGGCCAGAGAGAATCGCCACAGTCTTCTCCCCTGCCCTGCCAATAATGAGCGCGCCTCGGTGACCGCGAATCGTGCCAACCGGAAAATGTGGAATTGCATGATACGGAAGCTCGGTTTCCTTCTCAACCAGATTCGCGAGGCCTCCCTGGCCTGAACCAGCAATGAGCGCTACAGTCGGATGTGTCCGAATTCTGGTCCGAATAAACTCCGCACCCGCTTCAGCGGCTCTTACGTAGCTTTGAACATCAGGCATCATTGTAATTGTTTTTTGCCTGTATTCTGTTTTAACGGCTCAGAAAAACATCTACCTCTATAGGATTGTAGCAGCGATTTCAAGAAAGATTTTGCAATGCCAGCGCGAAGTGAAGCACGTTGACACATCACTTTGCTGGTTCACGAGTGATGGAGTCGAGGAATGAAGTTCCGTTGCGCACCTTGCCAAGAGAGAAAAACTGGTCAATGGTTTTTGCAATGTCAGCGAAGCTTTGACGCGTGCCGAGGTTCACGCCTGAGCGAAACGCTTTGCCGTATGCGAGCAGCGGCACATACTCGCGCGAATGATCCGTGCTCGGGGTTGTCGGATCGCAGCCGTGATCTGCGGTAAGAATGAGAAGATCGTGCTCGTGCATGGCGTTAAGGATGTCCGGAAGAGAAGCGTCGAATTCCTCCAGCGCCTTTTTGTATCCCTGGGGGTTATTTCGGTGGCCGTAAAGCATATCGAAGTCTACCAGATTTGTGAAAATCAATCCCGGACGCCGCAGATCGCTGATCATTCGAATTGTTTGCTCAATCCCCTCGGCATTCGATGCAGTATGGATATCGCGCGTTAACCCCTGCCCGCTAAAAATATCGCCAATCTTCCCAATGCCTACAACTTCATAGCCTGCTTGACTGAGAAAATCCAGCAGTGTCTCCTTGGGTGGTAAGACAGAGAAGTCCTTGCGATTTGCTGTCCGAACATAGCGACCCGATTCGCCGACAAACGGGCGGGCAATCACCCGGCCCACTCGGTGTTTTCCTGTAAGAAGCCGCCGGGCTATCCGACACATCTCGTAGAGCTTTTCGACAGGATATACCTTCTCATGCGTCGCAATCTGGAACACACTGTCGCCTGAAGTATAGACAATCGGCTTCCGAGTTCGGACATGTTCATCACCCAGCCGATTGATGATCTCAGTGCCGGATGCGGGAACATTGCCCATCACGCTGCTCGCGATTTGCTCGCAAAATGGCTCAAGGATTTCCGGGGGAAAGCCATTGGGATAAATCGGCAACGGCTCGCTTGAGATAAGGCCAGCAATTTCCCAATGTCCAATGATGCTATCTTTGGCCGGAGATTGTTCCGCACACTTGCCATAGTTCCCCAGTGGTTGAGCTACTGCCTTTACTCCTTCAATGTGCTCGATACAGCCCAGTCCCAGTGCTTCGAGATGCGAAAGCCGAAGCCCTGTGGGAAAGCAGCGTGCCAGATTGCCCAGCGTGTTGCTGCCCGCATCGCCGAACCGTTCTGCATCAGGCAGTGCGCCAATACCCACGCTGTCCAGCACAATAACAATAGCGCGCTGATTGAGTGTTGTCATAGATAAATGTTCACCGGCCAAAGACGCAGCCCCGGCCGCTTAGCCTCATTTGAAAAGATAATGAATGTAGAACATGTTGGACATAGCATGTCAAAAGATTTCCAAGCATCCGCCTCAGGTACCTCGGAGAGGTTTGACTACGGCATTTTCCAAAAAATTCTCAGCCACTCTTGGCGTCCTTATAAACAATACTGTAGCAGGAAATTAGACACAGATTGATGACATTTACCAAGTTATAATATTTAGCGCGAACTAAGTAAATTTCTCTTGACATATGTGGCAAAAT
>CAYVXD010000001.1:80164-81952 GCA_964454265.1 uncultured Candidatus Sumerlaeota bacterium
ATGCCAGCGATGCACAATGGCTGCTCGGCTACACCTATCTCTATGAAGATAACTTCGCAACCGCACTTGCAAAATTCCAGAGCTTTGTTGCCAGCTTTCCGCAGCACGGAAGAGCTGGTGATGCCCAGAGTCGCGCTGCATTTACCTACATCAAAATGAAACAGTTCCGAAACGCTTACGGCGAGTTTAGCAAGTACCTGGCCAACTATCCCGACGGCGCAGAACACAAAGAGGCAACGAAGGCGTATATCAATCTGAGCTGGTTTTTTAGCGAGCGCGCAAAAAGCGTGGAGCAAAAACTGGATATTCTCAAAGTCCTTGAGGAGGTCATTGCCAGCAATCGCTCGGATGAAGAGCTCCAGGGATTCGCACTGATGCAGTACGCTGCGCTTTCAATGGAGGTCGGGCGGCTTGAGGAAGAGGAATCCGGTGGTGAGCTGAAGCCAGACTATGCAATGGTTGCGGAGAAGTGCCGCGACGTGAAGTCGCTTTATCCCTCTGCTGCGGCCACCACGCTGGCCACTGCTGCGCTCATGGAAGCTGAGTGTGACTACTTTGAACTGCGCTTGGATGATGCGAAGCAAAAATTCGCCGATTTGATCGCTGCGTATAAGGAAAAGCCCGGCTGCCGCACGCAGTGCGCATTTGCCCAGTATATGCTCGGCATGACCTTATTCAAGCAGTGCAAGTACGACGAGGCATACGATGCCTTTCAGACCGTGCGTATGTTGTATGATGAAAAGGATAATTTCTACCGTAACAACGTGCAGGCAAGCTCGCTCTGCTGGATGGGCTATGTACGGGTCAAGCAGGACCGAAACGAAGAGGCAAAGACGCTCTTCAGCCAGCTAATTGAAACCTATCCCAATACAGAAGAAGCGGACTTTGCGCAAACAATAATGAGCGCATTATAATGACGCGGAACCATATAGGTTCGGACTCATTGCCAGAAGAGCTCAATTAAGGGCTATTAAAAGTGATTACCACGAAGCGCACGAAGTGCACGAAGAATATAAATGTGAGTGAATCTGCATCAGAAATCTTCGTTGTAACGCTGTAAAAGGACACGGGGCTTCATATGGTCGCCTTCAAGCAGTGCACAAAAAATTCGCAAGGGCATGTAAATGAAAGAGCGGTGGAGGAAAGGCGAAGTGAAAATCAATAGCTTTGAGGTGATGTTCCTGGTGGCTGCATTGCTTTTTAGCGTAACACCTTGTGCAAATGCAGGGGTTGAGATTGAATGGCTTACCTATCTGGGCGGAACAGAAAGCGATGGAGCGGGCCTGATTGCCCTTGACCCTGATGGTAATGTTTATGTGGCTGGCGAGACGCTCTCAGCTGATTTCCCTACAACCCCGGTCACCTACGACGTGGCATCACCTACCACCTCGTGCATCTTTGTTGCAAAGCTGAATCCTGGGGGTAGCCAGCTTATCTACTCAAATGTTATTGGAAAAGGTCGAGTGAATGGACTTAGAGTTGATGAGCAGGCCAATGCCTATATTGCGGGTGGGACAGCGGAGCTGGACTTTCCCGTTACCCCAGGTGCATTCCAGACGCAGCATGGAGATGCATACTACTACTGGGACTCCAGGCTAAGGTGGGATGGATTTGTTACGAAGATCAGCCCCTCAGGGAGCGAACTTATTTATTCAACGTTTTTAGGGGGCGGAGGCGCACACTCCGACGAATGCTGGGGGATTGCCACTGATGGCGAGGGCAATGCGTATGTGGCAGGCCGGACAACATCGCCTAACTTTCCAACCACCCCGGGCGCTTTCGATAGAT
>CAYVXD010000002.1:0-72658 GCA_964454265.1 uncultured Candidatus Sumerlaeota bacterium
TTGAAAATGCGCCTGTGGCGTGATGCCCGTGCCACGTTGAATGGCACAGTTGAAGGCCAAGCATGCGCACAAAAATAAGGCCTTCAGCGGATTTGGCTGTTTCTTTATTTATGCAAAAAGTAATAAGACGCATCGGCGGGGACGCGTAGGGGATATCCCGGATCACTGCGTTTTTGTCACGGACTCAAATTGCAGACAGAGTTCTGTTAGCGTTTTTATACAAGCGCCCGTGGCACCCGGCTTATAATACTTCCACTCCTTTTCCGCCAGCGCCGTTCCCGCAACGTCAAGATGCACCCACGGCATGTCTCTGGGAACGAATTCCTGAAGGAACAGAGCTGCCGTGATGGCTCCTGCATTGGGAGAAGAACCAATATTATTGATGTCTGCGACATCAGATTTCAAATGTTGTTTGTACTCCTCGTACAGCGGAAGCTGCCAGAGATCTTCTCCCATCCGGCACCCGAGGGAGATTATCTGCTCAACGAACTGCCTGTTGTTGCCCAGGATGCCTGTGATCGAAGTGCCGAGCGCGCGGATAACTGAACCCGTGAGCGTGGCGACATCAACCAAGTGGGTGGCGCCTTCTTCGCCTGCACGGGCGAATCCATCTGTGAGCACAAGCCGACCTTCGGCGTCTGTATTTTCGATGTGGATGGTTTTCCCATTCTTGGCCTTTATAATTTCCCCGGGCAAAACGGCTTTAGCATCAATTGCATTCTGGGCAGCCGGGATGATTGCAGTTACTTTGATCGGGGGCTTCAGCTGTGCAATTGCCTGCATGGTAAAAAGCACAGCGGCCCCACCCGCCATATCGCTCTTCATGTGCCACATATCTTTCTGAGGCTTGAGGCAGATGCCCCCCGTATCGAATGTCAACCCCTTTCCGACCAGACAGAGATGATGCTTGCTTGCCGTTTTGGGTGGATTGTATCGAAGGATAATGAGCCGCGGTGGGTAGACACTTCCCCGACCTACGGCAAGCAGACCTGCGTAGCCGTTTTTCTTGAGCGCTGCTTCGTCTAGAATTGTTACCGATAGGCTATTGGCACGGGCAACCTCGCGTGCAATTCTGGCAAGGCTTTCAGGATAAATCACATCAGATGGCTCGTTTACAATATCGCGGCAGGCATTGATGGCTGTTGTCAGAATGTGCGCCTTCTCGAACTCCTTTTGCAATCCTGAGCGATCATCAGGGCGGCAGATGATTTCGATATTGGGTGCTTTACCACGACGCTCCTGCTCGCTCTTGTATTTTGTGAATTCATACGAACCGAGCAACGCTCCTTCGATTACGTATGGAGCGATTGTGCTACCGTCCTTTGTATTGAGCAAGAAGGCTGCATTGCGGAGTCCAAGATTTCGACAATGTTCGAGCGCTTTGTATGCGATGATCTTGACTTTTTCGGATAGAGGGTAATGCGAAACCAGTGTTGTGGACTGTATGTATAGATTTTGAATCTTTGCTTTTGTTGGGAAGCTATAGATGGACGCTTGTTTAATAGTTTTTTGTTTCACACCCCTGGCAAACCGCCTGACCATCTTCATGAGAGTCGGCGGCAGGCCGGTAAGGAATTGCTGTTTATCATCAAGAATACAGATGAGAAGCTGGGTGCGTATGCTTGGAATGCGCTTTGCACTGATTCGAACGTTCATGAACGTTTCTCCCTTCGACATTGATACTATGTAGGGGTTCAAAATTTTGAACACACGCAATGGAGCGCGAAAAAAATAGCCTCTGGAGGCTTCGGATCTTATCGAGAGCGCGGGACGCCCTGCTTCTTCATGCGGGACAGCGGCACAGAGGTCGAGCAGTGTACTACCCGTCGCTATTGGATGCCTGCTTGCGCGTGGGCGGCGACTTGTCAAGACGGCGCTTTAAACGATTCAAGCGATATTGTAAATCGTCAAGGATTGCATTGAAATTTCCAATGCGTGGTTCCCGATCCAGCAGATCATCGAGCTCGCGCTGCATTTCCAGATACTTGAGTGCCTGCAAGACGATTTCGTGTGCTCTGGTGTGGTTCCTGGCCCGGTGTTCGTAGTACTTGGCCAGCTCCACAAAAGCATTCAGATTATAAATGTGGGAACCAGAAATCTGGGCGTGCCAGAGCTCTGCAGCATCGTCCCAGCGGTTTTGCCGCTTGTAGATTTTTGCAATATGAGCGGTGATGAGATGCGAGAGATGCTCGTCACGTACTAACAGAAGGGCGCGTTCCATGCACTCCACAGCCTGATCAATCCGGCCGTTGCGCTCAAACAGGTAGCTCAGCCCAATCAGGTCAAAAGCGTGATTGAGTTCCGGCGAGCTGGGCTTGCGATAGTAATAGGCGAGCCGGGCAAGGAGCGCTGCCAGGGAAATTACGTCCTGCGCATTATGGTCGAACACCGGAATGATGCGTTCGCGTCGCAGCCCGCGCACGTAGTCAAAGAACACTTGCGGAACAAGGCTTCCGTCTATGTCATGCACTCGCTCAATGCCGAGGATGTTCTGTTCGATGCTGTCAAGCGAGCAACTCGGCAGACGCTTGCGCCACAGGCGTCTGGCAAGATGCAGCAAATCTATGTGCGGAAGCTCCCACACCGAGCGAAGGCGGTTATAAATAAACCGGGTTCGGAGTAGTGGGACGTCGAATGCCTTGCCATTGTACGTCACCAAGGCCTGAAATTCTGGCATCCGTTCGCTGAGCCGGTTCATTAATGCCAGCTCCTGATTGAAGTCTTCCATAAAATACTGCTCAACCACGAATTGCCCGGAGCGGAAGTAGCCAAGGCCGACCAGAAAGGGATACGTTCCTGTGCCACCCGCCAACCCGGTTGTTTCAACGTCAAGGAAGACTACTCGCTCAAGATCACAGCTGGCGAGTTCTGGATTACGGCCAAGGGCTGAAAGAGTTTCGGGGTCAACTGCTTCAACGTGATCTGCGACAGGGAAGACATAGCCGCGTTGCGCAGGGGCCCCTAGCAAGGGCAAAGTAAGTTGTCTTTGCACGACAACGCCGTGAGGAGTAGAAACAGGGGCAGCGTCGGGGACGAGTTTGTCAATAGGAACTGCGGCCTGGCGCGGGCGCTGCTCTTCTTGCGCAAAATAGTCACTCGCCCGGTAGAGTTTCCCACCCAGCTGCCTGATGAGCGCGTCAGCACTCCGCTTATGTGATTTATCAGGATTGTTCATAATTTACATCAGCCACTGAGGCATAGAGGCACGGAGAAATATTTGGAAGCATCCTCAGTGGCTCCCTGTCTCCGTGGTTAAATCTAAAGAATTCATTAAGAAAGTGTGACGAATATGTATATAAGAAGTGTGGAAAGAATAATCAAGTCAATTGTGCCAAACGTAATCGAGCTCCTAGATCACCAAGTATGGTTCTTGCTATTTTTTTTTCTGGGATAGATAGCTAGGGTTAAATCTTTGGCGTGCAGCCAGATAGGAGTGTTCTTTTTATAAAAACCCCAGTCTCATAAACGGGGCAATATTAAAATGGTAAATTAGAAATGCAAAGTGACAAAGGATGTCATTCTGAGGCGTAGCCGAAGAATCTTAAATGGCAAAATTTATTCCTGCAATAAGTGGCATGTAGCAAGTAAGCGACCGGCTTTTAATTATTACAATGAAAAAATGGGATGGCTTTTTCAATTAGCCATCCCATGATTTTAAAATTACGATTTAGCTGTTCAATAACGGTTCCAATCTTGGATAACTGATGGGGTTGCAGTAGGTGTTGGGGTTGTTGTGGGTGCAGGAGTGGGAGTAGGCGTCGGTGTCTCAGTCGGAGTTGGTGTGGGAGTTGGTGTGGGAGTAGGTGAGGTGTAGGAGATATACTCTGTCCAGACCTCATCGGTTGTGGTTACGCTGTCAGTGCTGAGTTCTGCGGGAAAGGCGCCGTAGGATTGCAGGGCGTAAAATCCGTCACCCGTTGATCCTGCGTTTAGCTCGGCACGTCTGCTGAGGTGTCTACCTGCCACGCTAGCCAGTAGGTTCCTGCGTCAAGTGTAAGATTAGTTGGGGTGCCTGCGCTGATTGGAGCAACCACGAAGTCGTCTGTTGCGGTGTTGGCAATCTGTCCGGATTGCCAGCGGAGGGTTTTAGTGGTGGCTTCTTCGTAAAGTGCAAGGCGAAGCGTTCCGCTGGAGCTGTGGGAATATAAGTATACATTCGTCGCCAAGCCTGTCTCCGGCATAGTGAATTTGGTGGCTTTTGCGAAGCCTTTCTGTGAAAGGCCAACGCGCACTACTCGCCCAGGTCTCGTGTAAGTGCTAAAATAGGCGTATCCTGTGAGCTGATCGATCACCGCGCTCTCAAGATCATTCTCTCCCGAATTCAGCGTCACGGCACCCACCCGGCTCGGTGGGTTGGAACCTGAACCCAGCGCTACCTTCACCACTCGCCCGGGACTGGTAGAAGTGCCGAAATAGGCGTAGCCGGCCGAGGGATCGATCACCGCGCTCTCAAGATCATTCTCTCCCGAATTCAGCGTCACGGTACCCACCCGGCTCGGTGGATTGGAACCCGAACCCAGCTCTACCTTCACCACCCGCCCGGGACTGTTCCAAGTGCCGAAATAGGCGTATCCTGCGGATGAATCGATCACCGCACATTGTAGAGAATTTTCTCCCGAATTCAAGGTTACTGCTCCGATGCGGGTTGGGGGGTTGGCGCCTGACCCCAGCCCTATTTTCACTACTTTCCCAGGCAAGGTATAGGTACCGAAGTAGGCATAGCCGGCAGAGGGGTCGATCACCGCGGCGCGGAGTCCATCCTCTCCTGAATTCAGGGTTACCGCTCCAACACGTGTGGGCGGGTTAGCGCCCGTGCCTAGCGCTACCTTTACCACTCGTCCGGGGCTGGTAGCCGTGCCGAAGTAGGCATAGCCTGCAGACGGATCGATCACTGCACTCGCGAGATAGTCTTCCAATGGATTCGTTGCTACCGCTCCCACCCGGCTGAAGGTAGAAAGGTCAATCTTAACCACCTGCGGGGTTGTACTACTGGTGCCGAAGTAGGCATAGCCCGCCGAGGAATCAATCACCGCACACCGGAGATTGTACTCTGGGAAACTCAGCGTTAATGCTGCAACGCGAGTGTTGCTTGAAAGGTCAACCTTTACTATCCACCCGCCGGGGTAGTTAGACGTGCCGAAATAGGCATATCCGGCCTGGGAATCGATTACTCCGCTCCTGAGTTCATTCTCTCCCGCAGTGAGCATCACCCCACCCACGCGGCTCGGGGGGTTGGAGCCCGAACCCAGTGCAACCTTCACCACGAGCCCAGCGCTCGTATCTGTACCGAAATAGACATAGCCGGACGAAGAGTCAATCACTGCGCTCACGACATGATCCTCTAACCCACTTAAAACAA
This sequence comes from uncultured Candidatus Sumerlaeota bacterium, assembly GCA_964454265.1. Classification (GTDB taxonomy): domain Bacteria; phylum Sumerlaeota; class Sumerlaeia; order MWCT01; family JAUWMI01; genus JAUWMI01. The sequence goes on from CAYVXD010000002.1 coordinate 5,360, forward strand.
CATAACCCACCTCGCTAGGAGGGTTGGAACCTGAACCAAGCGCTACCTTCATCACTTGACCCGCATCAGTGTCTGAGCCGAAATAGGCGTACCCTGCCGCCGTGTCGATTGCTGCAGACGCAAGATTACCGACTATCAGTGTTGCTGCCCCCACGCGGGTGGGCGGGTTAGAGCCGGAACCGAGCGCCACCTTCACCACGTAGCCAGCTGCGGTATCTGTGCCGAAATATGCGTAACCAGCGGAAGGATCAATCACCGCGCACCGCAGTCGACCCTCTGCTGGATTCAACGACACTGCCCCGACACGGCTAGGCGGGTTAGAGCCCGAACCGAGCGCAACCTTCACCACTTGCCCGGGGTAGCTTCGGGTTCCAAAATAGGCGTAGCCTGCGGAGGTATCGATCACCGCGCTGTATAGATACATCTCTCCAGAATTCAGTGTCACAGCCCCGACGCGGCTCGGCGGATTAGTGCCTGAGCCCAGTGCCACCTTGACCACGCGGCCAGGGTTGGTATCTGTGCCGAAGTAGGCATAACCCGCTGAGGTATCGATCGCCGCGCTCACAAGATAACTCTCCCCAGAGTTCAGTGTTAAGGCTCCGACGCGTGTGGGCGGGTTAGAGCCGGAGCCCAGTGCCACCTTGACTACTCGGCCAGGGTTGGTATCAGTGCCGAAATAGGCATAGCCCGCCGATGTGTCAATCACCGCACTCCGGAGAGCATTCTCTCCCTCATCCAGTATTAGCGATCCCACGCGGGTAAAAGTGGATAGGTTCATCTTTACCACTTTCCCTGGGCTGGTCCCAGTGCCGAAATAGGCGTAGCCTGCGGAGGTGTCGATCACCGCGCTAAGGAGATAATCATCTCCCACATTCAGCACCTCCGTGTCCAAGCGCCGAAGACCTGCATTTGGATATGCCGTGCTGCCGGGCGTATTGTTACCTGCAATCGGATCGCTGAAGCGCAGAGAGCGATCGGTGAAGACGTTGCCTGCACGGTCGGTAATCCGCACCGCAACCGTGTAGTAGCCCTCGCTGAGGCCGTGTGCGTTCCATTCCGCCTGATAGAGTCCCAGCGTTGCGTCAGTGCTCACGCCGCCCAAATTCATTGGCGCAGGCTTGAGTACAAGCGTATCTACGGGTTGCGCCTCTTCCTCGCCAGAAGCTGTGATCACCGCCTCAACGCGCTCGACACCCTCGACCCCCTTCACCACTGCCTGGATCTTTAGTTGCCCGCCGTTCTTCACCGACGGCGACGACAGGCTCGGTATCACGTGGATACGGCCATCGCCCGAACCGATTTTCTCTCCCGCCTGCACTGCAGCGGCTGGCGCAACCGCCGATTGGATAGCTGCGTTTTCATTCCCCGCAAAGCCAACTGAGCCAAAGCAAAAAAGCGGTAGCATCATAACACGTAATGCAACAACTGTGACTTTTTGCAGATAAGAAAATACTACTGCGTTGTGGGAACGTCTTTTGTCCATCTACTCATCTCCTTGCATAATATATTTGTTTTAATGTTTTGTTTTTGCTCTTTATTTTTAAGAGATAGATTCCTATAACATACTTTGTTCAGGACAATGGGTATTACCTCCTGATTAGCTATGCAATTGACAATGAAGTTACTCTGGTACTTCGTGCTATTTATAGCCTTCGGTGGAAAGGCCTGCCTAACCAACAAAAAGCTAATTGTCAAGATAAACCTTTAGTCTGCTGGTCATAAATTAGGATTGGCACTCGCGCTGGTGGGGAGAGGAATCTGTGCAAATTCTTGGTGAGAGGAAAAAGGGAAGCATTGCGTGGAAACGCGCCCATGCAGGAATTAAAGTAGCGTAAAGCTCAGGGTGAGGATGGAGGTGAGAGGATCTCGATTATTGCCGGGACGAGGATGAGCAAGGCTTTAGCTGCTTCGGCTGAAAATAAAAGAGCAGGTAAAAGATGTGGAGTTCATCTTTTACCTGACATGATCACTGTATCCAGTTTTTTCCAGCAAGGCCAAGAAGGGGTGCGCCACGGCGTACCCCTACTCAGTATTCCGCGGTTCGTTTTATTCAGGTCTACGGAATCGCGAGATAGTCAATCGCAACGCTGTCCATGTAGATGGTGCCGCCCTGCGCCGAGCTGAAGTCGAGCAGGTCAAGCGTCACAATGAATCCATCCTGTCCGGCCGTTGGTGAGCCAGGGAGAATTGGGGTCTCCCAGTAGACGTCGTAGTCAGTTCCACCAACTGTCGGCATTGCTCCTGGGCCAGCGCCCTGGCTGTTCAGCTCCATGGTCTGCGTCATCTGGCCGTCTTCATTCTGGATACGGAGCCTGACCTGTGGCATGGTGTTGCGTGCCACGTCACTCGCACACCTCAAGGTGTAGCTCGCACGATAGAGCTTATCCACTACATACGTAAGCTCGTTTGCCGTGCCACTGGACTGCCACCATCCATAATTGGCATCCGCAGTGGTGCTAGCCGTGATGGAGAGCGTGCCAGTGCCTTCTCCGCCTGACGTCACCGGGCCAAATCCTACGTTGGTAACGAATCCCCAGTTGGAAAATTCGCCGCCACTGGCGTACGACTTGACCAATGTGCCAAGTGCCGGAAACGGGAACCGCTCTACAGTCACGGTATCTACATAGTGCGTTCCATACTGCGCCACGTCAAAGTCAAGCATATCAAAAGCCACACCCAGACTGCCGCTCACCACAGGCGCAAAGTAGCAGGTATATTCTTTCGTTGTTGGATCTGTGGGCAAGGAGTTGCTGTACGAGCCTGAGGCATTCACCACCTGCGTTGCTGACTCGAGTGATTGATCCTGCACCCAGCGCATACGGAACTGCGGATTCTGAGCTGCACTTGCCTGATTCGAGGAGACTTCGTACGTTGCACGGTATACGTTGTCTGCTACGTAGGCAAGTTCTGACGGCCCGGTCCATAGCCCTACGCGGTGCGTGCCATCATTTGCCGAGCTGACGCTTATCCGGCCACCACTATAGCTGGACGATGCCCCTGAGAATCCAGAACCACTCAGCGGCAGGAATCCCCAGCCCTCCATGCTTGAATCATACGTATATTCCTTGACGAATGTAACTGGCGTTGCGGTGGGCGTCGGTGTTACGGCTGGTGTAGGAAATGCCATTGCATCGAGCTCCACCTGCCCGGGAATACTCTGCGCACTCGCGTCAAGATAGAGGCTGAACGTGCCGCCTGATGTATTGTATGCTATCAGGTCCCCATCATCATAGAGCGTAGAATTCAACCTGGCTGCTGCATCGAAGGAGAATATCCACTCGGTATCACTCTCGCGACTGAAGGCATTGACATCTACCTGAGCTGGTACTCCTTCAGCTGAGCCGTCAAAGTCAAGGCTGGCAGAGAACCCGCTCCCCGTGGTAAAGTGCACCATGTCCTCATCAGCTACCAGGCCTACCACGGGCAACCGTGCATCTTCTTCAAGAGAGAATGAGAACTCGAACGGAGAGACAGCAATTACGTCTACTGCATCCAGATTCACCCTGGCTGGCAGGCCGTTGGCCGAGCCGTCCCACAGCAGGCTGATGCTCACTCCATTCCAGACCAGGAGGTCTTCATCTGCGTAAACCGTGCCGCCGATCTTTACATCTTCTGAAAGCGAGAAGACCAGCAGGTCTTTTTCTATTAAATCCACGGCATCAATATTCACCTGTGGGGGGAGCAGGCTGGTTAAAGGCGAGCCATAGAGCGCATACGCGCCCACCCCATCTGTATCTACCAGCTCATGGTCTGCGGGCGACAGGCTCACGTACGAGGCATCTTCATTATGCGAAAACACAAACGACGCCTCAGCAACCCCCGGCGGCCCAATACTCAGGCACACCAGCGCAGCCAGGAGCCAAAACGCTAGAACTAGCGATTGTCGATAATTTCTCATAGCTTTATCTCCTTTCCATCCGTTTGTCCGTTGTGTCCGTTTATCCGTTTGCCCGTTTATCCGTTTGCCCGTTTATCCGTTATTTGGCTTTGGTGCGGAGGTATTTAATGAAGCCTGTCAGCGTTTTTGATACGTTCTCATATTGATCAAACACAGTCTTAAATTGCTCCGCACTGAGGTATTTCCTATCCAAAGCAACGTATAGATGGCTTTTGACCTCGGAAACCGATGAGAGAGAATAGCCGAGAAACCTGATGAACTCCTTCCTTGAGTTCCTGTCAAACCCCTCAGCAATATTCGCCATTACCGAAACAGCAGCTCGCTGTATCTGGTCCCTGAGCCCAAAGTCTCGGGCAAAACTGCCAGTCGCTATTGTGTCATAGACCAGATTCGTCAATGCTCTTGCCTCCTGCCAGGCTCTAATGTCCTCAAACCTCTCAATCCTCGCCATCTTCTATCCCTTTACGGACTAACGGACTAACTGACCAACGGTCCTACGGATGATTATTCACCGACGTGCAGCTCGTCAGGTTAAAGTTCGTGCCGTTATTGACACAGCAGTTTTCCGCGACAAGGGATTGGATAGCCTCGATCCCATCGCCTGTATTATCGGAGCACGTATTGTGGCTGACTGTGCCGCCTTCGTTTATACGAATGCCGTTATCTCCGTTGTAAACGCAGGTATTGCCGCTGACTGTGCTGTTATCCCATGCATCGATTCCATCGTCTCCGTTGTTAGTGCAGATATTGCCGGTCACTGTGCCGTTGACACTCGAATCGATTCCATCCTCTCCGTTGTTATTGCAGATATTACCGGTGATCATACAGTCCCTGTTTGCTATGATTCCGGAACCACCATTGTTGTAACAGCGCAGGGCATCAAATTGGGATTTCTCTGCCACACCAGCGTGAATTCCGCTCCCCCGCCAGTCGCGCACGGTGCCATTGCGGATGGCAATGTTATATTGGGCACCGTTGACATAGATGCCATGGCCAGTGGTCCCTGCTGCTTTGCCAGGCCCAATTAATGCGTGACCGTTCAGGTCCAGCGTGACATTGTCGGCATCAATAGTGATGCCATTTGTGTTCTGCGTAGCCAGCGTGAGGTCGCCAGTCAGGCGATACATTCCGGGCTGGGAGATGCTGTAGGGCAGCTCGCTTATGAGAATATCCAATTGATTGTCCGCTACCGCATCCACCGGTGTCGTGTTTCCGATCAAGGTGTTCCCTGAGACGATATTGTCAGCACCGTCAAGGTCCAGCCCGCGGTCATTATCCGTACAATGATTATCGCTAATACGATTGTCAGAACCAGTAGCGAGTATGCCAGCACCATCTCCTCCACTGCCGTTCGAGTCGCAGGTATTATCCACTACCCGGCAATCACTCGACACCTGTATTCCATCGCCGGTGTTACTCTGGCAGGTATTGCCGCTGACCGTGCAGCCTTCGTATGTATGGATGCCGTCGCCTGTATTACTACTGGAGGAATTGCCGGTAACTGTGCTGCCATTCCATGCAAATATGCCGTTGCCTCCGTTTTCACGGCAGGTATTGCCGCTGGCAATGCTGCCATGGCGTACATTGATGCCGTAGTCTTCGTTAGCTCTGCAGATATTGCCGCTGACTATGCTGCAAGCGCCTGTAATGATGCCACCGATACCGTTGTTATAACATCGCAATGCCTCAAACTGACAGTTTTCGGAGAGTATGGCATTAACCCCATTCCACTGCCAGTCGCGCACGGTCCCATTGCGTACGGCAATGTTGTATTGAGCTCCGCTGACCACGATTCCAGTGCCATATCCCCCTGCTGCTTTACCAGGCCCGATTATCGCATGCCCGTTCAGGTCCAGGGTGACATTGTCCGCGTCAATAGTGATGCCATGCGTATTAGTCTGGGTTGTGGATAGGTCATCAACTACAATATATGAACCGGAGCTGGAGATGGTGTAAGGAATCTCTGCGATGTCAATCTGCCCATCACCAGCCCAGGCAGCTGCCCCCAGCAAAAGACACAAACCAAGAATACAAGCCGTTGTTGTGATACGTCGTTTCATAGTGCCGTCCTCCTTCTCTTTGTCACTTTACTTTGCAGTTCTACGTTTCGCCGTCTTACGCACTGTTAAACCAATACGAACACAAGATATTCCATACTCTCAAAATCCACCCACTCCCCTCCTTTCTCTAAACGGACTAACTGACCAACGGACTAACGGTCTCAACCGACAAACCGGCCAACCAATCAGAACGAGACGTTAAGCAAGTCGCCTGCACCCACCGTATTGCCACCAACAATATCGTAGTTTATGCCGTTTCCGCTGGCGCGATTGCTGGCAATGTAGTTGCCCGTCGCCGGGTTGCAGTCAATCCCGCGGTCATTATCATTCACCAGGTTGCGTTCAATGCAATTGTCTGAACTCGTTGTGTGGATGCCCGCTCCATCTCCTGTACTGAAGCCGTTAGAGCCGCACGCATTGTCTACAACCCGGCAATCATAAGAGACTTGTATTCCGTCCCCTGTGTTGAAGCTGCAGTTATTTCCGCTGACCATACTGCCACCGGTATTGATACCGTAGTATCCGTTGCTGCCGCAGCTATTGCCAGTAACCGTACCGCCAGCCAGTACAGAGATGCCGTGGATCGTGTTGAACTGGCAGGCATTACCAATGACCGCACATCTTTCCTCTGCTTCAATGCCGTCCGCACCGTTTGAGCGGCAGGCATTGCCGCTGATCGAACAGCCTTCCCCCGCATCGATACCGTCGTCGCCGTTGCTCATGCAGACGTTTCCGCTGATTGCACAGCCATGGGATGCATAGATGCCGTCGTACGTGTTTTCATAGCAGGTATTACCGCTGACCGTACTGCCAGGGCCTGCAATAATGCCGCGGGAACCGTTGTTATAGCAACGCAGGGCCTCAAACTGGCTGTTGTAGGCGTAATCGCCATTAACGCCCGTCTGACGCCAGTCGCGCACGGTGCCATTGCGGATGGCAATGTTATATTTGGTACCATTAACAAAGATGCCATGGCCAGTGGTGCCTTCTACTTTTCCGGGGCCAATTATCGCATGACCGTTCAGGTCCAGTGTTACATTGTCGGCGTCAATAATAATGCCATCTATGTCAGTCGCAGTTGTGGACAGGTCGTCAACTACAATATAGGAGCCGGAGCTGGATATAGCATAAGGAATCTCAGCAATGTCAATCTGTCCATCACCAGCCCATGCCCATGCGCCCAGCAAAAGCGACAATCCAATTATGCAAGCAATTTTTGTAATACTTCGCTTCATCATTTGATCACTCCTTTTTTGTTAGAATAGTATGGAACGTACACTTTTGCATCTCGCATTGTTTTCGTGCCAATCCCACAAGGACTCTTCGCACTCCAACAATACACGCCTCACCACCTTTCTCTAAACGGACTAACTGACCAACGGTCTAACGGACTAACCGACCAACGGACATACGAATTAACCGACTTTACACAACGAGCTTTCCAACTTTCACCTTCTCTGGTTTGGACTATTTAAAAATGTAAAACCGGGTAGCAAAGTGCATCATTTACTGACTAGCCATGTAAGTGACAACGCGGTTACTCTGACGCATCGTGATAGTGTATAATTTTTGTATCCATTTTTTTTTAATAAAAAGCAAAATTATTGTCAAACAGAATATCTAGTTTTCTGATTTTTAATTATGACTGGCAGTCGCGCCGGTTTGCATAAGAGCCTGTGCAAATTTTTGGTGAGATGAAAAAGGGAAAGCATTACGGGCAAACTGGCTCACGCAGGAATTAAGGTGACGCGATGGTCAGTCCAACAACCTGGTGGCCCAGGCGGCTTCATTCCGTAGCATTCAATTGCACCCATTTTTCCTCTTTACAAACACTGGTGGTATTGGCCAGAGTATTTCGGATTTGTGCGACGAGTGCGCCTCTGGAGTAACGGAATCAGCCTGAGGCTGATAAATTGGGTGCGAATACGCGGCGCAGGGGTGAAGGGAGTGCGTGATGCGCGTAGTGTTTCTGGGCACAGGCACGTCATTCGGCGTCCCGATAATTGGATGTCGGTGTCGGGTCTGTCAGTCAGAAAATCCGAAGAATAAACGGCTTCGCGCTAGCGTTTACTGTGTGGAAGGAGACAGCCAGGTGCTGATTGATTGTTCGACCGATTTCCGCCAGCAGGCCCTTACGCACCAGATTGATCGTCTGGACGCGGTGCTATTTACGCATAATCACGCTGATCATATCTCGGGGATTGATGATTTGCGCATCTACAACCTGCTGCATCACCGGGCAATTGATGTTTACGGCAATGAGGACGTTATTAACGATATAAAGCGCCGGTATGATTACTGTTTTAATCCAGTACAGATCGGTGGGGGAGTGCCACAGTTTGAATTGCATCGTGCTGATGTCCCGTTCCGTATTGGTGAGATAGCCATCACCCCGATTCCGGTGTGGCACGGGAACCTGGAGATTTTGGGATACCGCTTGAATGATTTTTGCTACATTACTGACGCGAACAAGATACCCGAGAGTTCGCTGGCTGAGATGCGTGGGCTGAAGCTATTGGTTATTAATGCATTGCGTGAGAAGCCCTTTGCCACACATTTCTCGCTGGCCGAAGCGCTTGAAATCGCGAAGGCTTTGCAACCCCGCCAAGCATATTTCACCCATATTTCTCACCGCCTGGATCACGAAGAGATTAACCGCACATTGCCCCCAGAGTATCAGCTTGCCTATGATGGGCTGACCGTTGATCTGGACTGAAGTGGCTCGACCATAATCCTGCCGACATTTTTCTCCTTGAAAGGGCAATTTAAGCATATCCAGTGATCTTTACGTCGTTCTTCCCTCAAGCACAATCGCGCTATTGGCTGCCGGGAGATACGTGTTCGAAGAAACGTAAAAAAGCTATTGACATGGCTTACAAGTGTAGGCTACCGCTTATTTGTGTTGTTAATTGGGCGAATCTAAAGATGCCGGAGGATCAATATTCATGAAGAGAAGAGCCAAAAAAGTTTCCAGTCCACCACGTCTGTCTGAAGCTGAATGGATTATTATGAAGCCGTTCTGGGAACGGGGCGCACTGGCTGCCCGAGACCTATTCGCCGCACTTCCGTCTAATAATCAATGGGCTTATAAGACGGTGAAGACAATGCTTGCCCGGCTGGTAAAAAAGGCTGCTCTCGAATACACTCAGGTGGGAAACTCTTATCTCTACCGTGCTCGATTCGGGCAGGAGGAGATGGTGAGGGCGGCGGTTAAGAATTTTTCCCACCGCGTGTTGGATGGGGCACTCAAACCTTTTCTTGTTCACTTTTTTGACGGTAGAGAGCCCTCGGCAGAGGAAATCTCTACTCTGCGCGGCATTCTTAAACAACTTAAGGAACAGCAAGCGCATGATAATGAGAAAAATGCGAGGAACAAAAAATGATGAATGCAATTATCACATTCTGGGCGCAATGGATGCTCGCCACATCGTGGCAGCTAGTAGTCATGGTTATAGTGGTTGGTGCTTTATGTTTCTTTTGGCGCAAAGCCCCGGTGCGGATGCTGCATTTGCTCTGGCTTTTGGTTTTTATCAAACTCCTTATCCCACCGCATCTGGGACATGATTATTCGCTTGCCAATCTCCTGGTGCGTTCGGAAATTTTCACATCGCAGCATTTAGCGGTCAATAGTGCGCAAGAGGAATGGCAAGTTCCTGCCGTGCATTTGTCCAGGACTGCAATCGAAGGCCCAATTGCCATCGAGGATGAGAGCGTAATAAGCGATAATGAGGTCGGTTCATCTCTTCCGTCCACATCAGTTCAAGAATTTCCTATTGTCTCTGGTATAGGGCAATTTACTTACCAGCATATTCTTTTTGTCCTTTGGCTGGTGGGCGCTGCAGGGCTTTTGCTTAGAAGTTTGATGAGTGCCGGCAGATTCCGGGGGTGGTTATCTGCTTACGGACAGCCGCCACCTTCATGGTTTAAAGAAAAACTGGCAGAATGGTCTCAGAAATTCAGGCTCAGAGAACCCCCAGGATGCTTTATTGTTTCGGGGAGCCATTGTCCGTGCCTTTTCGGCTGGTTCAAGCCCCAATTACTCTTCCCCAAGGATTTGTTAAAGCGCTTGACCCCGGAGCAACTGCAAATGGCTGTTTATCACGAATTAACTCATATAAAGGGGAGGGATACCATTATGAACGGGCTGCAAAGTTTACTGCAAATTGTTTACTGGTTTCATCCGCTGGTCTGGTTGGCGGGACGCGAGGTTCGGCATTACCGGGAGATGGTGGTGGACGAGGCAGTCGTATCTGCTCATAAGAACTTACCCAAGCATACCTATGAGCAAACGATTCTTGCCCTGGCAGAGCATAGTCCGGCACGCCCGGTGCCTGCGATGGTGGGAATTCTTGAGCATCGCAGTTTTGTGTTTAGAAGGGTGATGCGACTCGTCGCCAGCTCCTCCACAAGAATTGGTTGGCGCCAGACGTTTTTAAGCTGGGTGATGTTAGCTCTCTTTACTTTCTTTTTTATTCCAATGGGGATAAGTCAGCCTCAGGTTTCCCCATCGGATACGCTAAACGTTGAGAAGAAAGCGTTTCCCGAAGTTCTGAATGAGGCGCAGAGGCTCTATATGCAGTGGACGGGGGAAAGATTTTCTGGGTATCTTGACAAAAGTGATTATGCTGACCTCTCAGACTCCACCAAAGCGGAGCTTGAGAAGGGATGGATTAGCATTCTGGAAGGACCATGGAGCCGCAAATATTATGATACGATTAATTGTCTTGCGGCTCTAAAGAGCAAAAAAGCCGTGAAACCGCTGCTCCATATTGCTGCCGAGCGCAGGGAAAAGGACAATCGCGATCGCTGGATGGCGGTCAGGGCACTGGGGATAATTGGTGATGAATCGGTGGTGCCGGAGCTTATTCACCTGATTTATCATTACAATCAGAACACGCGGTTCTGGGCGCAGATTTCGCTCGCACGAATCACAGGCGTGAATTTCGGCTATGACTGGCAAAAATGGGGTGAGTGGTGGAATCAGCAAGGCAAGCAACCTCCATTCTCACCTGAAAAAATCACCTGGACTACCAAATACCCTGAATGGGCTGATTCACAGAAGCAAAAGGAAAGTGATAGAAACTTCGTTGAAAGATTCAGCGGCAGAAAGGAAGAAGAGTCGGCTACCGTTAGTCCTGCTCCAAAGCCTGAAGTGAACTACCTTGGGCAAGCCAATTTCCCCAGCGTTGTCGCCCTTGACCCGCCAAATGGCGCCACTGACGTCGACCCTGCCCGTGAGCACATTACCGTAACTTTTGACCGCCCAATGATGAGAGGCGGATATTCATGGGTAGACAAGGGCAAACGCCCCAAATTAGAGAAAATCGAATGGATTAATGACCACCAGTGTCGCGCATGGGTGACTTTGGAGCCGGGCCGAGAATATGGCGTATGGCTGAATTTTGGTCCGAGAACGTGTAACTTTAAAAGTCGAGAGGGTGTCTCTGCCGACCGCGTTTACTGGACGTTTCGCACTAGTTCCGCACAGCAGACAAGTGAAGTGGGGACACTTCAAGCAAAGATAGACAAGGCACAATCCGGTGGTGTCGTCATCGTTTCGCCAGGCAAGCACGAAGGCCCCCTGGAAATCACCAAGCCCCTGACGCTGCGTGGCGAGGATGCCCGCACCTGCACAATTGAACTACTCGGCAACGAACCAACCATCACTGTAAGAGGCACCAAGGACGCTGTCCTTGAGAATTTGACGGTTCGCTGGGCTCCAAAATCAACTGATGTGCGTATTGAATCGCCTGCTGCAATTTACGTGCGAGACAGCGACGTGGTGATTCGCGGTTGCCGTCTTGAGCCCCTTGAGCGGCCTAAAGACACACCTTACGGCCTAATGGCTGCAGGCAGATCCCACGTGACCTTTACCGAAGGCAGGAGCACGGGCTTTGCCTACGCCCTGATTTTCCTTGAGGGCGCCAACGGTACTGTCAGCAACTCCATTCTCACAGATGCCGGGCACAGCGTGGTCACACTTCATGCCAACTCTCGTGTTAAAATTATCGGAAATATCCTTGGCCGATGTGAGTATCATGCGGTGCGTAATACTGGTGGGACAATGGATATGACCAATAATCTGGTAATCGCTGACAATCGCGCTGGCGCTTATCTAGGTAATAAATCGGCTCACGGGCGTATCGCCAACAATCTGTTCTCCCAGAATCGCGGAGCAATCTGGGCTTATGCTAGTTCCGACGTTACTATTGAGAACAACGTCTTTCTTGCTGAAAATGGCCCCGGCGTAGGGTTCCACGACAGCTGTGACTTAACCATACGGAATAATTGCTTTGTCAACAATGCACAAGGTCTGACCAGGTATTCAAAAGAAGGGCGACCACCTGGCATCGGTGCGCGCACCAATGGCAACCACTTCTGGAACAATAAAGAAGACTTCGTGGATTTTGAAAAAGAGACCTCTGCGCTATACGGCGATCCGAAATTCACCGACCCCAGTAATGGTGATTTCACACCGCAAAAAGACTCACCGCTTCTGGATAATACAGGGCACCCACTCGCCGGGCTCACTGACCCCGAACCTATCCGCGCTCTCTGGGCCACCTGGGCTGCGCTGAATCAATAGACGGCCATAAACCCTGACTTATTTCTCTCGCTAAGGAGAGTTGACATGAATTCCTTAAGAAGGTTTCTCAAACAATTGATGATTGCTGCTATGACGGTGGCAGCTTTAATTAGCGTTGCCTCCAGTGAGGAAATAAAAGATACGGTCTGCGAGGTTCACCTGCAAGATGGAAGAATTTATCGGTCGGCAAGGCTTGACGTTCAACAAGTGGCACTCTGCACCAAATACGGAATCCTCAAAATTCCAATCGATGATCTGATAAGCATCATCCGTTCCACTTCTTCCGGTGAGGACGAGGTTGCTACTGTCAAATTCGTGGTAACAGGTGAGCTGCTCGTTGATGAGTTTTCCGGACATACTCCAGCGGAGCAATTCTGTTTTCGCAAGGGAGAAATCAGTCAAATTCTCTTTGGGTTTCCGGCAAGTGCGGCAGTAGGGCCGGAAGGGCCAAGATTTCGTATCTTATGGTTCAGGGACCGCAGGCACCATGCAGAGTCAATTCATCGAGTGGGAGACTATGGATATTCAGCAGCTGCTCGCATCGCTGAAGAAATTGGGGCGGCAAATATTGAGGTTCAGGACAACTATACCCTAACCAGTGAGAGGCTCTCGCAATTTGATGCCATTATTTTTATGAACGTCGAGTCTTGCGAGACGTTGAGTGAAAGCGAGCGGAAGACACTTCGCGACTTCCTTGCTGCGGGAGGATCAATCCTGGTAATAGGTCAGCAAGACCGTGGTTCACCGCTCTCGCGCGAGGCACTCTTTGCGAATTCTGTCTCCTTGCCATACGGAATCGAATTTACAAAAGGAAAAGCGAAGTCTACAAAGAAACTCGCTTCTCATCCGATTACCAGTGGGCTCAAATCTGTTCCTGGAGGGGGCAGTGTTCTCAAAGTAAGATCTCCAGCGCAAGCGCTTGCTCCCGCCGATGGAAATAACGTGGTGCTGGCTATATCACAGCACGGGAAAGGCAGGATTGTTGCGGTAAGCGACGACTCTGCCTTCGCAGACCTGTCTCTTAGCATAGAATCCCCCATTGCGGCGTTTAACGAATCTTTCTTTTTAGAAGCGCGAGAGCCCAAAGTGAAGCAGAGCCGTTTGTTCTTTAGAAACGTATTATGCTGGCTATTGCATCTAGAAGCAGAGCAACTGCAACAGGACTAGGAGAATCTGAACATTCAAGTAAAAACCATGAAAGGGAGTGAACGAATACGAAGGGGATTTATTTCCCACATTATTTTTTATTATCCGCATCTTGCAATTGAGTTTGGCCAAACTGAAAATAAATTTTAGCCAAATCTAAACGTATGCTTTAAGTTGGTATTCAGCTTTCGAACAGGGCGTCAACGTACTCCTGCGGGTCGAAGTCTCGCAGATCCTCGAGTTTTTCGCCTACGCCGATCATGACGACCGGTATTTCGAAAAGGTCGCGAATCGCCACCAGGATACCCCCTTTGGCTGTTCCATCGAGTTTCGTCATGACAATACCGGTGACAGGAATAGCCTGGCTGAATATTTTGGTCTGGTTGATGGCGTTTTGGCCTGTTGTTGCGTCGAGGATCAGGAGCGATTCGTGCGGGGCGTCGGGAACGAGTTTTTTTATCACGCGTACCATCTTTTTTAATTCTTCCATGAGATTGATCTTCGTGTGGAGGCGGCCTGCAGTGTCAATAATGACAACGTCAGTGGCTCTGGCTTTAGCGGAGTTCAGCGCGTCGTAGCATACCGATGCCGGATCAGCACCCATGCTTTGCTTGACGAAGTCGCTGTGAGAGCGCTCGGCCCAGATTTCGAGCTGCTCGACTGCGGCTGCGCGGAAGGTGTCACCCGCCACAAGCATAACAGATTTGCCCGCATCATAGTAGCGCTTTGCGAGCTTACCAATTGTGGTAGTCTTGCCAACCCCATTTACCCCGACAACAAAGATGACGGAGGGTTTCGCGGTTGGCGGTGCGAGCGGACGCTCACTCTTACTGACGATGGAGAGCAGCGCCTGTTTGAAGACCGTGATGAGCATCTGTGGGTCTTTCACGCCGCGAACTGTGGTTTCCTCGCGGATAGTACTGATGATCTTGGCTGTGGTTGACACGCCGACATCGGCCTGGATAAGAATCTCCTCGATTTCTGACAGTAGATCCTCGTCAATCTTGCCGCGAAGCGCAACCAGCGTTTTCACCCGGTCAATCACACTGTGCTTGGTTTTTGCAAGGCGCTCTTTCAGGCGTGCGAAGAGCCCCTTTTTCTCCGGCGGCTGATTTGTATTGCGTTTTGACATTTTTGGCAAGTGCGATTCGTGAATTTCACGGGCTAAAGGAAACAGACACGCTCTTACGCAGATTGTGGCTGATGTTCAAGCGAAAATTTACCTGTTATACCGGTTGAGACTCGACTTAGTACAGCGCAGGGGGTGCAGAGTTGCCAGAGGCTAATTCGCGACGAGGTGGCATGCGCTGCGAGAACCACAGGCCATCCTACTCTTTTTTGAAAATCTGAAAGGCAATATGTGTACGTGGCTTCGATGTGTACGATGGAAAGAAGACTTCATATACGGGTGTCTTGCTTTTGAGCTCTTGAGGGTATAAAACGACCAGCGAGTTGGATGAGATTTGCGGCCAAAAGCGTTCCATGTCGAGGCCAGGGGGCATGAAGACATACGGGAGTGAACGAAAGCCATCGGCTTTTACATGAGCCGGTTGTATCTTTTCGTAAAAGAGCACAAGGTACGGGGCAAAGGTGATATAGCCGGAGAGGTAAATCTGCACAGGAGGAGGGGAATGGTGCCGTGTATATTCGAGGGCCTCCTTTACTCCATACTGCCAATCTGGTGCCGAGTAGATGGGATAGAGGACAAAGAGGTTGAAGACGAACAGAAGCACCGCAATACAGGCGACAATTACGAGACAAAGGAGGACTGTGCGCGCCACACGGTTGACATGAGGAACCGCTGGACGATTCGCCTGGTCAGGGGGACTAAGCCACTTGAGGACAGTATGAATGCCCATCGCTGTGATTAACTGGAGCATGGGAAGCGCGACGATTGAGCGCAGCGCATGAGGTACTCCCTCGTGCGTCAGGCTTGCTCCGACAGGGAACAGGAGAAACCAGCCGAGCAAGAGGAGGTCTGCCTGCGTGCGGCGCTTGGCGAGCCGAATCAGGCCAATTATCAGAAATGGCGCTTCAAAGAGGTAGAGTACGCCAAAGCTGGTAAGCAGAAGACCGACGGATTTGGGATTCAGATGAAATGGTACGCCCAGTACGTGCATGGCCGCTAAACTCTGGACACTGTGGCGTGTCAGCTCATCGCCTTTGAAAAACAGAAAGAGGGGTGAGTAGTGTTCGATATAATTACGGAGAAACAGGAGCAGGGTTTTATACCATGGGAGATTGAGAGTAAGAATCGAAATTCGCTCAAACCGCGAACCTCCCTGTGCACTGAGTGTGAACAGGAGGATCGGAACAGCCAGGATCAAGAACAGGCCTAGGCTGCCCAGGGCCCATGGCCGCGCCTCGCCGAGCCTTCGCCGGTATACAAGACAGAGCAGGAGCAGAAAGATCGGGATAAACAGGCGAGCCACCGCATAGGCGTAAAAGGAAATGCCAAATACTAAAGCGGCGAGTAACCAATAGCGGGGTTTCTGCTCAATGCCCTTGAGAAAACAGAGCAGGGCTATTGTGAGAAACAGCGGCACTAGGATTCCCTGCAGGGCCCAGCGGCTGAAGAGCACGTGCCAGGGTGAAATCGCAAGGAGCAGACTGGCAATGAGAGCCAGGCGTGTGTTGTTCCAGAGCCGCTTTGCGAGGAAGAAGGTGAGGAGCACGGTCAGGATACCGGCAAGGGCAGCTGGCGCCCGGGTGGCGAATACGGTCAGGCCAAAGAGTGCCACGAAGGAGACGTCAAGATATTGGTAAATGGCGGATGTATACACGCCAAACACATTGCAAAAAAGCGGGAGAGGTTGAAAGCAGACACGCGATCCTGTGGGGAATGTTTCAAAGTAGATATAGCCGCCGGTTTTCAGGAGCGAGTAGGCAGTGTAGCCCTTTTCAGCTTCATCGCGAAAGAGAGCTGGCGGATTGGAACCGAGGGAATAAAGACGTAGAATAGCTGCGAGCGCAATAATGAGAACAAGCAAATAAACTGGTGATCTGTGGTTCATTTCTTGCTCCAGGTGATCTTTTCCGCTTAAATGCAATAGATTTTTCCCTAGGGACTATTCCCTGGTAATGCACCAAGCTCTTTCAAGTATGGTTCGGGTGAACATATAATTGGAGCGTGGCACGGCCATCCTGGCCGTGAGTTATCGAATTCATTCGGCCAGCATGATGTCTCATACATACATAAGCAAACGGGGCTATTTTGTCAACGGGCGAAAAAGCGGGAGTGCTGGATTGCTAAACGGGCCGGACCTCAGAAACGGAAGGTCGTCTGCAATAGCGCCTGAGTACCAGATGGCGATACCCTGACATTGGTATCTGCGTGCGATGGTGATCTGGTGCACCAGAGACTCAGGTTTTACGTCGTCTGCATTAAGCCCGCAAATGATTTTTGCCTGTGGGCCCACTGCCTGCCGAATAATCTTTAAATTCGCATCCAGCTGACCGGCTTGATAGAGCATTGGAGCCGCTGCGTCAATGTGGCCGTTACGAAGCCAGCTATACCACCCCTGGCCTTTAGAATCTATCTCTCCGGGAGGAACTACTGCGGAGGTAATCGTGATCCCGGGACGCGCGGAGCGCAGCTGTTTTGCAAGTCCGGCGATAAATCGCTCGGTCTGACGCTTTCGCCAGTAGTCCCATATTTTGCGCGCACTGGATTCCGGCGGAAAGGCTCGTAATTCAAGCCCCGTATCTTTTCGAAATTGCTCCTTGCAGTATGAGCAAAAGCAGAACTCCTCAGTAGGGTATCGAATGCGGTCGAGATTTATGCCGTCAAATGAGTTGAGCTGGATTGCTTCCAGAAAGATATTAGTCAGAAGCACGTGGGATTTGGGATTGGAAGGGCAGAGCGAATAGAAGTCCCCCCACTGGTCTCGATGAAGATATAGATCTCCTGCCTGGTTGATTGCGGTCAGTTGGGGGAATTTGTCCAGCAGAACGCCACGGCTTGTTGTTTTTCGGGCATCAGGAGTGTGAAAGGCATAGAAGCCGTATTCCATCCACGCCTCAGCGCACATGCCCCGTTTGTGAGTCTCTCCAATCAGCCATGACAGGATATTTTTCTCCTTCATCTCCGGATATTGAGGAAGGTGCTGGCTATTGGGATAGGCAACGTATCCGCGGAAATACGTTGCCACGTAAATGGTGTTAAAGTTGGCGTCATGCAGACCGTTGAGGAGTTGAGTGAGATGGGCCTGTCCTTTGAACAGATCGGACTTATCAACCCAGACTGCACGGGTTTCAGTGGTGGCGGTTTGCGCCACGGCAAGCAACGGAATTCCAAAGAGAATGATGAAAGCGAAAACAAGTCGTTTCATGGCGTTATTGCTTTCCGTTCTGGTTGATAGTAGGGGTGTTCGGCAGAACGCCCTTACTTTCAATCACCTTGCATACGGTCGTTTTCTAAACAGACAGCGTAGAGTTCACACCGCTGGCAGACGGTTGAGTTCTTCTTTGCGGGACAAAGTTTTAGAATGCCCAGGCGGCATAGAGCGAAGTCGTACTTTACCGGATCCATGGGATCGAACCGTGTCAGTGCCCGAGTGACCTCGATGGCCGTTTTCATGGTTGCGTTTGTTCGCGTAGTCAGGCCAAGTCGCCTGGAGATGCGCGAAAGATGGATGTCGAGCGGTATAATGAGGCGGTCCGGCGGAATTTCCGGCCACAGGCCCAGGTCAATGTGATCCTGTGCCCGCACCACCCAGCGCAGGAACAACAATGGCCGTTTACAGGCGCTGCCGCCTGCTGGTGAAGGGAATAAGAAGCGGACAGGGGCCCGTCTGGGAATCTCTCGCTGGTGTGGAAAGTAGGGTGAAGCGTCGAGGTGCCAAAGGTTGGCAGCAAACCGCTCAAGGCTGGGCAGAATGTTTGGCTCCTGCGGCTGATAACATGAGAGAAAGAACTGTTTGATGGAGCCTGACTGGCGGAGAACTTGATGCAGTAGAAAGATAAGGCAGGCAATATCGCGGCCAGTGTTAAAACGATGCTTGAAGCCCTCGAACAATCGGTTGTGGCGCGCCGGAGAGAAATTGTAGACAAAGTCGTAGGGATGGCCATTCATGATTCCGAGAATGTGCAGGAGACTCTTGCGAATGACCTGCACGCTCCCATATGCCAGGCATGTTGATAGAAATGCTACAATCTCCTGATCTGCTTTCGCTCTATACTGATGGGGGAATTCAAGAGGATCAGAGTAAAGATATTCCGGGCGATGGTAGTTGCGATACAGGCGGTCGAGGAAATTTTGTAGTGATGCGGGTGATGTGCTCAACAGGCAGCTCCGGTCATTGTGGGTGCACGATCAAGAATATTTTTGATAATCTCAGCGCTTCGCCTGGCACTTCCTTTGTTTCGTTCAACTGCTTGCACTGCTTGCTGGCCAATCTCGTGTCGGCGGGTTTCGTTTTCCAGTAGCTCGGTGATAGTGGGAACAAGGGCGTTTGCGGTGATTTGCAGGCCTCCTCCAGTTTGGTTCATAATCTCCGTGATTTCTGGCTGATTGTGCATATGGGGGCCATAGAGGACAGGGATGCGATGAATTGCGGCCTCTAGCAAGTTGTGTCCGCCAATGGGAACGAAGCTGCCGCCAACGATGGCCAGCGATCCAACCCCGTATACATTGGCGAGCTCGCCCATTACATCCAGCAGCAGCACGTCAGGATTTGTGGCTGCAGGTTTGCTAGCTCGCGAAACACTCAGTCCCTTTGCCGTAGCCAGGCGGTAGGCTTCATCGAAGCGCTCAGGGTGACGAGGAGCCAGAACGAGGTGGAGAGATGGAAACCGGGATTTCAGCGTGCAAAACGCACTGAGGATAAGCTCCTCCTCGCCCGGATGAGTGCTGCCAGCGACTATAATGGGATCTGTTGGTGCGATTGTCCACTGGTGCAGGATGGTCTGTCTGGCCTCGGGGCTTAAGGGAGCACCGGGCGAGTCGAATTTGCAATTTCCGGTAACGAATACTCTGTCCCGGCTGCCGCAGAGTGTTGCCATGCGTTCGGCATCCGCAGTGGTCTGCATAAGAAAGGCCTGTACACCGTCAAGCGGCCGCTTGAACAGGAATTTGAATCGCTTGTAAAGACGAAAAGACCTAGGTGAAAGCTTTCCGTTTGCCAGGAAGATTCTAACTCCGCGGTCGCGTGCCAGCATGAGAAAGTTGGGCCAAAGCTCAGTCTCCATCATGATGAATAGGGTTGGGCGGAAGTGATCGAGAAACTTGCGTACGATCCAGGAGGCATCCAGGGGGTAGTAAGTTATCGTGTCGGCCATGGTGAGGGATTTCTGCGCCTTTTGCTGGCCTGTTTCAGTGATAGTAGATGCGATGACTCGGGCGTCCGGGAACGTGCGCTTGAGTTCGGGGATCAGCGCTGCTGCGGCCACCACTTCGCCGACCGAGACCGCGTGGACCCAAATACGCTCACCTCCATTATAGCGTGGCGATGGCGTCAGATCAAGCTGTTTGCCAAGCATTCCCTTCAGGCTGTTTCGATATTTCTTTTTCATCATGATTTTGTATGCAACAGAAGGGAGCACAAAGGGCGAAGCCAGCAGGTAGAGGATGTTCACGAATTGGATCATAATCTAGTAGCACAGGCATTTCTGCCTGCCTTTTCCATTGATGGGTGTGTGACCACAGCATTCCGGCCGTTCAGTGCGGTATGGAGTCTTTCTGGACGAGTTTGAGCCTGCTGTTCCGGGCAACCTTATCAAGGATACCGTTAATGAAAGAGGGTGAGTCAATGTCTCCATAAATTTTGGCAATCTCAATATATTCATTAATGGTGACTTTAGGCGGAATGTCGCCAAAGTGAAGCAACTCGCTGGTGGCGAGGCGAAGGATATTCTTGTCAATTAAAGAGAGACGATCAAGGCGCCAGTTGGTGATTACCTTTTGAAGCAATAGATCAATATATGCAAGGTTGAGGAGAGTTTTTTCGAGCAGTTGAATGGTAAAGTCGCCAGGCTGGGGCTTTTTCTTCAGCTCAAGACAGGCGAAGTTCTCCAGCGTCTCCTGAAGCGAAAGGGCGGTTATGTCAATTGCGTAGAGGAGCTGAAGTCCTAATTCTCTGGCCACACGGCGTTGTCCCATTGTTACCCGACCTGGTGGAACAGTAATAGATGATCAGCGGGCTGCCGGTTTGCGGCAGCCCTGGCTTATTACATTGCGTATTGGTAAAGCGTAAAGCTCATGTCCTTCTGGGCGAAATAGAGACTTAACCCATTAAAGACTGATCGTGCGAGATCAACCTGAAACTTGCGATCCAGCAGATGCTTGACCTCGTTTTGGTTGTTAATGAAGCCACATTCAATGAGCAAAGCAGGCATGTAGTAGTTGACCAGTACGCGGAATCGTGCGCTCTTAATCCCTCGATTGTATTTGCGAAAGTAGGCAATGTCCTTCAATGCTGTGCTGACATTATTGCAGACCTCTATGCTTTTGTTTTTCTCAACTTCGAGCTTATCCTTCAACAGATTTTTAAAGAGCGTTGTGTTTTGTTTGGAGCCGTTGATGTTCAGCTGGCCCTCGTTTTCGAGTTCTTCCAGATATTTTACCGCAGCATTATCCGATCCTTTTTCGTTCCAGTAGAAGAGTTCAATTCCCTGGGCCCGTGTGGCTTCGTAGCCTCGCGTGGCATTACAGTGGATGCTGATAAAGACGTCGCCTCTATGGCGTTCTGCAAATGCGATGCGCTCCGTCAGTGTCATGTCCTTATCGCGTGTGCGCGTGAGAATGGCAGTCATGTTTGGCGACGAATCAATCACCTCTTTCAGAACCTTTGCAATCACAAGGTTCACGTCCTTTTCCCAGATATAGCGTCCGTTAACTTTCCGGCTTGAACGTGCGCCTTTGGAGTCTCCTCCATGACCGGGATCAATGATGACTACCTTTTTAGGGGTAAGCCGGGCGGATCCGTTCTGCCCGGCAATATCTACTGTGAGGGCCGGCGGAGTGTCTGTTGAGCGGACCACGTACTGAGCTGGAGAACACAGATAGAATATCAGGCGAACAATGTGAGACTGCGGATAGCTAACCACTCTGACGCTTTTGACCCGTGCATCGTGCAGCTCAAAGGTCTGCTCCCGGCAGTAGTTATCCATATTGAGAAGATCAATGTAGAAATACCCACTGTCGCGCAGTGCATCTTTTATCTCGTACTGGCTGGGCTTGTTGAGGGAGATGCAAAAGCGGATGCGGTCGGGCAGGCTTTCATAGGTGATGTCATCCAGCTGGCTCCCAAGTGTTTGAGCCGTGAGGGAGAGCAAGAGAGCGGACAGGAATAGGATTCCAGATTGTCTGCGGGCTGTGGCTTTCATCATACGTTAGCCAGTGCTGGAACGGGGGCGTCATTTCTTACAGGATATAGAACTCGAGTGACGTGCCATTGCCCCAGTTATTGCTACTTTGCCTCTTTTTCCAATGTTGCCAGGTGGTCTTTAACGGCCTTAATTTCCTCGCTTTGTACAGGGTCCAATAGTTTCAAGTATTCTTCCCACAATTGACCTGCTTTTTGCTTGTTGTTAAGTCGTTCATAACAGAGTGCCAGGTTGAAAATTGCCCCGGGCATCTCGGGTTTGACCTTAAGTGCTTTTCTAAACCAGTCTTTTGCTTGCTGGTAGTCTTCTTGAGCGGCGGCTACCGTGCCAAGGTTATAGAAGTCAATTTCGTCTACCGGAACAAATCCTATCTCGTGAAGCCAGTGAATCTTATCCATTGGGTCCAGAGACTGAAACAGGGTGAATCCGTATCGTTTATAGGCTTGGTCAAGGTCACGCTTCAGTGCTGTGCGATAGCGCTGAAGTTCGAACTTGTATAAATCCTGCCTCTCAGTTGCCTGAGCATTGCGACCTGGCTTCGGCCGGTCCTTGCTGCTTGTTTTACCCATCCAAAGTCTCCTTTATTAGTGTCTAAAAGAAATTCGAGATACTGATACAGCGTTTCACAAAATCTGTCCATCTTTTTTTCGTAGCGGCGGGCTCCGGCTCAAGGGAAGGCGTAATTCGAAAAGAGAATCTCCGGGGCGGTGCGGCAAAAGAGTGCTAAGGCAAAGTCAACGACCGCCCGAGGGCGTCAGAAGCCCCGGGGGTGCACAAAGCAATAGTTAAGTGCAGAGTGAGCTTCACCCGAGAATCTTTTTAAGAATGGCCTCAACGCGGGGTGGCTCGAATGGCTTCATTATGTAATCCACTGCTCCGGCCTCCATGGCCTGCTCGACGGAATCCGCGTGAGAGGCTGCTGAAAGCATGACAATAGGAATGTGGCTGGTGTTCTCGTCTGCTTTCAGCTGTTTGCAGACTTCAAATCCATTGATAACAGGCATCATAATGTCAAGCAAGATTAAGTCGGGCTTTTCGGCTTTTACTTTGTCCAAGGTATCAAGGCCGTCGTAGGAGGTCACTACATCATAGCCCTTTGATTCAAGATAGAGTTTGATGACGGTCTTGATATCTTCCTCGTCATCCGCAAGAAGAATCTTTTTCTTTCCCATAGCTTGACTCCTTTCGTGGCCGGATGGGCAGCTCTGGCTGTCCCATAGGCTCAGAAGATCATTGGCCACACTTGGGCCCTCTAAGATTAGTCCCTGTTAATCTGTCAGGGGTAGTGTAATGAGGAATTCTGTTCCTTTCTTAGACGAGTCGACGAGCTCAATGTTTCCGTTGTGCATATTGATAACGGCTTTTGCAATGTACAACCCAAGACCAGCTCCCCCCCATTGTCGGCTAATTGAGTTGTCAACCTGGTAGAACTTCTTGAAGATTTTCTCTTTATGACTCTTATCGACCCCGATGCCGGTATCTTGAACGCTAATTCTAACCTTGTTCTCGGTAATAGAAGTTTTAACTCTAATTCGGCCTTTGGAAGGTGTGAATTTCACGGCATTGTCCAGCAGGTTGTGTATCACCTGTCCGATGCGTTTATCGTCAAGGGCCATAGGCGGGATAGAATTGGGGTGCCGCACGGCCAGGTGGATCTTCTTTTTCCGAGCGACCGCACGAAAGGGCTCAACGGCGGAATTAATCATCTCTTGAAGATCAGTGGGAACTCGTTGAATCGCGAAGGTCTGGTTTTCAATATGTGTAACGTCAAGCAGATTGTTGACGAGGGTGGTAAGACGATTTGCGTTATTGTGAATAATGTAAAGCAGCTCGCTCTGTGTGGGGGAGAGATGCAAGGGAGGGTTTTCCTTGAGGAGATGAAGCGCACCTGTGATTGGAGTCAGGGGGGTACGCAGTTCATGCGAGACCATTGACATAAAATTAGATTTCAGCTGGTCAATCTGCTTAAGCTCAGCAATCTCGCGACGCAACGAAAGATCCGTAAGAATCATCATGGTTTCTCTCGGCTTTAGCGGTGCACTGGCGAGCGGAACTATTGTCACCCGCATAGGGGTCGATGATCCGGCGGAGCGGGTGAGAAGATCCAGTTCAATTTCCTGGTGGCTCTTGGTCCTTAGGCTTTTAGACATCATTGAATTGAGCACAGTCGCAGTCTTTTTGTCTATGAAACTGGAGAGAGATTTTTGCTTGGCCCGGACCGGTGTGCACCCCAAGAGAGAAGCCGCCCGCTGATTGCAATGTGTAATGACATGGTCACCGTTGATTGTTATGATGCCAACGTCGAGGCTTTCTATCATGTCGGCCAAACGCTTTTTGGCATTTTGTGAGAGGACAAACAGCCGAGTATTCTCCAGCAAGAGAGCGAGCAGACCGGCAATCGCCTGAAGCAGATCAAGGTCGTGAGGGGTGAAGGCCTCGCGCGTGACCTTATTAGCCACATTGATGACGCCAGGCGCGTGTCCCTTGCCGTGGAGAGGGAGGAGGGGGATGCTTATAAAGGAGTGGGTAGTATAGCGTCGCGAGGGTTGCTCGGTCAGCTCCAGCAGCTCGCGACGATTCTTAACGAGAACGGCTTTTCGGCGCGACAGCACCCTGCCCGCTATTCCATGGCCTGGCCGTATCCTAATTTTGGGCCACAGCCGCCGTGGGACGCCAGCAGCTGTCTTCACCTTAAGATACCCAGTTTTTGAATCCATAATGAGAATTGAACAGCGTTTGACGTGGAGAAGGGATTGGATTAAACGAACAGTTTGTGAAAAAATCGCGTCAAGGTTTTTGCCGCTTGAAATCATCTCGCTGATACATGCCAGGAGACCCAGGTATTGAGAATCAGCGGATGCGCGCCTGCCGGACATAAAAATATGCCTTCAGTCGTTTTTCGTTTCAATTCAGGGACAACAGTAGCAGACGGCACGGCTGTTTGCAAGCACTTTGTCTCATGGGCCATATTTTCGGATTGATGGTTCACAGGGTATGGGTATGAACCAGGTATGGGCGCGCTAGATTGAGGAAATTCTGGTTGACGTGGCCTACAAGGAGGCGGTAGATATCTGATTGATATCTTGGCGGGTCGCTCGACGGCTCGTTTTGAGATGAAGATTGGAAGTGCGAGTGCAAACACTATAGCTCGGGTTGCGGGAGTCTGTGCTTGAATGTGCTGGCTCCGATAATGATCAAGGCAGAGGTGCACGAAAAGCCGTGGCGAAGACAGAATGTTTAGAGTGTTTGCGTCGGGCGGTGGCGGACAAGGGCGGGGCAGCTGCGTGGAGCCTGTTCAAAACCAAACAGGCAAAGGTAGACTTAACAAAGGCTGATCTTTCGAATCTTGATTTGCGCACGTTCAACCTGGCACAGGTGGATCTGGCAGGGGCGAATCTCTTCAATGCGGATCTATCAGGGACCGATCTCTCTGAGGCGTCGCTAATGTACGCGGATTTGCGGCGGGCCAATCTGGCACATGCATTTTTAACGAAGGCGAATCTGGCGGTGGCGAATCTGCAGGGTGCAAATATGGTGGATGCCAATCTGGATTTTGCCAACTTGCGATCTGCGAAATTAGATGGGGCGTATTTGATGGGGGCTACTCTTGTTAAGGCGAACCTGGAAGGCGCTAATTTACGTGGGGCAAACCTGAAGTTTTCTAATCTCACTGGCGCGACGGTGACTGGTGCAGATGTTGAGGATGCTAATCTTTGTCACATACAGCTCAGTGACGAGATGATGCGGCAGTTTCGAAATTTTGACAAAGCCCTGGTGCCACTCAAAGGCCTCATGAAAAGGCCACTTAATCAGCGCAAGCTCTTGGCCGAGGAAAACTATGATGATCTGTTCACCGATGAGGATTGTTTTAAGATCCTTGGAGTTACACGAACCGCGACAATTGAGGAAATTGACAAGGCCTATCGGGGCAAAGCGAAGGAATATCATCCGGATCTCGTGGGTCATCTCGGAGCGAAATTGAAGGTAGTGGCAGCACGCGAGTTTGAACGGATCCAGATGGCTTACCACACGCTCTCGCGAAGGAGGACAAAGCCAATGATGGAGCTCGAGGCAGAGAACGGCCTGGGACTTCCTGAAAAGCGTGTAAAGGACTATGCTATTGACGATTGGCTGACTGTTATTCAAATAGCTCCGAACAATGACCGTGCGCACTATAACCTGGGGATTAAGTATTTTGAAAGTGGCCTGGTTGAAATGGCAGTTCAGGCCTATCGGAAGGCGATTGATCTCAATCCGCATAATTACCAAGCTCTCCATAACCTGAAAATTGCCCTCCTCGTACAAACCTTATCACCATAATTTAGCATTTTTGCTATGGCGCTGTCGTGGGCTTTTGATCTCTACAGTCTTCCAGCGCATGGTGAAGAACTGCTTATACCCTTTTGCGAGAGAAATGACTGAAAATCAGAGAAGAAAAAGGGCGAACATCCGCCACGGCGGATTCGCCCCTACACAGCTATCTTACACGCCATTAAGCGTATTCATGCGGTAGTGGTGAAATGGTGCATGCCGTAGGGGCAGACCCGCGTGTCTGCCCTATGGATGGGGTGAGAGCGACAGATGTTAGGGGCGGGACTGTGGTGGGGCTAGGAGAATCTGTTTCTTTTGCCCTTCGACAATAACGGTGACCCTTTTTCTGCCCTTGATTGCCTGGAGGAGATCATTGCGCACGGTGGCGAACACGTAGTCTTCCACAGCGGGGCGAGCATCCTCGAATGTTAAACCAGTCGCAGGCCGGGCATCAGTGAGCTTCAGGATATGATAGCCGAACTGGGATTCAACGACCTTACTTATTTTGCCCACCTTGAGTTCAAAAATGAGGGTATCAAGTGGTTTGGGAAGCGAGTTCACGGTCGTAAACCAGCCAATATCACCACCCCTATCTCTGGAAGGCGCATCGGAAGCCTTGGCAAGAGTGGCGAAGTCTTCCCCGGCCAGGGCACGCTGGCGCAGCGCTTTGATTTCATTGTAGAGGGTGTTTTTTTTCTTTTTCGTTTCATTACCCGAGAGTGCACGGAAAATGTGGCTGACGCGAACTTGCGGTGGGTTGATGAATTTCTTTGGCAAGGCGTTGTAAATCCCGCGCAGTTTATCTTCGGGATAGGCCTGTGCCAGACGCGTCCGGATAAGCTTTTCCCCCAGGATCGCGTCGCGCATCTCGTTAAGGAATTCCGTTTTGGTCACACCCAGGCTCTTCAGTGCCTTGTCAACGTCTACCCGCGTCCCCGACGTTGATTGCAAAGCATCTATTTTCTGCTGGAGCTCAGCCGGCGTTACGGCAAACTCCTGTGCCTCCGCCTCATCAGCGAGAAGCGCAATGTCAACCCAGTCATCCAGAACCTTTGACTGATAGAATTCCTCGAGTGCCACCAGGTTTCGTCTGGAAAGGGTCTTGGCATGCTCCTGGGTAAGCTTTGCCACCCGTCGGGTCAGTTGCTCCTTCGTTAGACTCCGATTGCCGACAGTCCATTCCTTTGCATTATATACGAGCAGGCGCGAGCGCGGTCTCTTCGGCACTGATATGGGCTGGCGGATAGTGCCTGGAGTTCCTCTTTTCTTTGTGCTGAGAATCCTTTCGTCGGCGTGCGATAGCGGCGTCGCCACCAGCAGCGCTGCGATCAGGAGACAAACAATAGCGAATATGGAGCACATGGATTGTGCTCGAGTCGTTGCGTGCTGACTGCTAATGCAGCGGTGGGCGTATCGTTGTCGAGTACGTCCCCTGACAACTACCAGATCAACTCCGCGCCGTGACATGTTTTCACGCATTAGATTCATATTTCATTCCCCCTCTGTGTTTTCCGACGCTTGCCGATCTGTTGTGAGTTGCTCCGTGAGTATTGTTGCCAGGTTACTTGAGACTTCCAGAATTCCTGAAGCAATGGTAAAGTGTTGTTCCTGCTCGTTATGTTTGACCGTGATGCAGCCCTTTTTGAGAGTTGTGATCAGGGGCGCATGGTGTGCCAGTACTCCTAGATATCCGAGCTCGCCAGGCGCAATGAGAGACGTAACTGACCCGCTGAAGACGACCCGTTCCGGGGTGATAATGCGCAACTCGAATTCCGTCATGGCAGTGTGATCCTTTATTCGCGAATTCTTATTCTGTCTTCTTCAACGATCCAGAAATCTTATACTTCATTGTAGAGGCCTTACCAAGCGGGGATAGACACTACTCGCTCTCGTGCAAGTTCTGCTGCATAGCTTATAGCAGATCGAATCGCTTTACGCCCCACGGATGGATAACTTTTCGTAATTTCCTCAGGGGTAAGGCCTACAGCCAGGTTGTCCAGGATAACTGAGACCATGACCCTTGTGCCCTTAATGCATGCTTGTCCGTGACAAATAGAAGGATCTACAGTGATATAAGTTTTTCCAGTCCATACTTATCTTCCTTCCATGGTCCTGTTCGGCGTGTTTCCCTTTTGCGATTCATCGCCCACTTCACGGACATCCGACTTGGCGTCAACGCGACGGAATTGTGACAGACGGATTTCTCCTAGCGGACTCGTCTCGAGACTCTCTCGGCGGTGGGAGAAGACGCACTTGGGTCGCCCCCATCGTGAATTCAGATAACATCAATAACAAGCTCTTTCGTCACGCTGATCAGCAACAGAGCGAGAGTTATGAAATAATATCCCGTGGAGCTGATTGGAACCAGGTTTAGCATTCGCCTGCCAGGTCCGCACGTTGAGGTTTGGTTCGTAAGCCGCTCATCGAGAAAAATGGCAGAGTAAATAAAGATGATGGGCAGTGACAACCAGGGAAGCTCGCAAAGGAATGCAAAACCGATTAAGAGTGGAGCCTCCGCCACAGAAAAGTC
Organism: uncultured Candidatus Sumerlaeota bacterium; assembly: GCA_964454265.1. Classification (GTDB taxonomy): domain Bacteria; phylum Sumerlaeota; class Sumerlaeia; order MWCT01; family JAUWMI01; genus JAUWMI01. The sequence continues at coordinate 34,216 of CAYVXD010000002.1, forward strand.
CTGTGGTTTCCGCTGATGCAGAAACAGCGATAGCCCAATGAGGGCTACACCGGGTGGTATCGCCACCCAATCGCATTCGACTTCGAAACGTATCACAAACGCTCCCAGCACAATAATCCCAGCAAGCAGTGCTCCGCGCACAGCGGCAATCGAGAGGCACGCCGGAAGAACCGACCGGTGGCATCTCAAACTCCGTCTCAATTGCCAGGCGATCCCGTTAAGTAGAACAACCCCGAAAAGAGCGTAAGAAACGGCCGGGTTTAGGTAAGAGTGCAGAATGAACCCATTGGCGCTCACGTCACGGCATAGCATGAACAACAGAGGATACGACAGAAAACGAACGGTCCGGGGAAGTTCGGTTCGGAGAATGTTGGGGTTGCGCCACGAGAATCCATCTTTTACCGGAAGTGGGGAACGGAAGGGGAAAAGCAGCGGAACTCGGTTCGCATACTCCTCATATGTTCTCCCAAACAGACTCCTCAGCGCAGTTTCTTCGCGGCGCATAGTAGGTAGGTACACAGCACACCACCAGACCGGGAACACGATCATCAGCAGCATAGAGCCGGACATCGCAACTATTGCTAAGTCAACGAAAATATTGCCGAGGTAGAAGGGGTGACGAACAAACCGATATGGGCCAGAGGTTGTGACGTCTCTATTCTGATGCAGGCACCCCTTCGCCCACAGGCGAAGGGTGATTCCCACAAGCAGGAGTAAGGAGCCCACAGCAATACCAAAAGGCGTTACCTGACCGGCAAGCAGGCCAAGTATTACTAGGTAGGTGCGAAATCCACCTCGATTACATGGCAAACGCATGGCGCAGTCTCCTCACTTGCTTCTCCCGCCGAACTATGGTTTATATGCTTTTCGTATAAGAACCTTTATGCAGCCAATGAGCGCTATAATACGATTGTCCTTCTCCGCCCATAAGTGATGTGATTGCAATGAAGTAGTGGCGACTTTCCATCCTTCTTGGGCGCTTATATGGTTTCCGTATAGCATCCATTTAGGCGTTCCTCTTTTTCATTTGGAACTCAATAATCAAGCTTGCCTTCAAACTCTTTTCTCTTATTTGCCTTTCTTCCTGGTCTTTGCCTTTCTCAGGTATTTCAAATCAGCTTTATCCTGTTCCCTATTTGCTTTTTCCTTGTTCCTGATAAGATCATCGAGCGAAATATATGATACATTGGCTTCTCCGTATTTACCAGTTGTTCTTTTTGACCAGGCATCTTCAAAACTGCCGATGCCAGAAATACTACTCATTAAATCAATCCGAACTGGCGCAACTCCCAGCTGCACGGTGAGGTCGGGATTATATAAGTCAGCGATAGTTAATCCGAGGTCGTATCCACGAAAGAATGCTCGGATGGCCTTCAGTATCCTGAGCGCAGATTCTGCTGTGGCTTCATGAAGGATATGGATGTTTTTCGTTGCCCTCGGTCTTGCATAGAAAGCGACAGCATGAGCTCCGACAATCAAGAACTTAACGCCATTTGCGTTTAACAATTCGAAAAACTCTTCGTAGTCTTGGTGTGCTATTCGCCCCCCTTGTCTTTAGACATCCTAATAAACATGAATCCACAGAGTTAACTCGGTCTTCTGGAGAAAGGCCCTCAAGCCAGAAACGAAAATCTTCTTCTTCGGCCTCGGCCTTAGGCACAACCCTCGCCTTCCACTTTTTCCCATGTTTGTCTATGCTACTTCCACGTTCCATCATAAGTAGACCCCTTAAGAGCACCACAAGTTCTAACCGAATTCCTGATGCTAGTTACAAAGATAAATATCAGAGTACATATTATTGAATCACCCAACGTCAAGGTTGAGCGGTTTTATCCGCCCCAACCGTTTGTTGAGTATTTTTCCTCTGCAATTCAATCTTCCACCATTTCGTAGTATTGTAAAGCAATCCTTCCTTTTCTCGGGAGGGTGCAAGATGCAAGCCGACACACAATACAAACAACAAAAATGATATTATTACGCCAATAAAGCAAATAGACCTTCTTCTTCGTATCGCACCTACAACGGTTATGATCGGAGCAACGATGAGTAATATCCACGCGATTATCTAGCCCGTTCTAGTGAAATAGGTTAATGTCATTAATTGACCAGCAAGAACTGCGCATATAATAAAGATTATCGAAGTCGTTATCATTATGGAATTCTTGGTCTTCATTTTCGCTACTCAACTATTGTTTATATAGATCCGTATAAGAACCCAAATCATGCAAATCTATCAGTATAACACTCCTGTTAATCTCCTTTCTTTTCTTTTCAACGTTCCGTGCTCACTCGTGTCTTGTAGCTGGTGATTTTATATGGGTCCGGATAATACCCGATTGCAATTCACAAGAGATGTAAGGTGTCCGCTGGGCTACGAACGCCTCGGGTAATGATGTCCGTTGGATTTATTGTTAGCTGCCTAGTATATCTTCAACCTCATTTCGAAGAGTTGGCATACTATCCTTTATGGCAGACCAGACCGTTGCATCGTCAATGATGTCATAACCATGGACAAGGACGTTGCGAAAACCGATAATCTTCTGATGACCGGTAATTTTGTCTATTATTTCTGGGTGCTCTCTTTTTAATCTTCTCAACGCCTCGCCAATCACAAGGAATTTGCGCTCTACAGCGGCCTTCACCATGGAATTGTCAGAATATTCTTCAAAACCCATGTCATGAGTGAATTCTTTGATTTCATCGCACGCCTGTTTAATATCGAAGAGGTAAGCTTTGGGCTCATGATCCATATATTCGCACCTTGTCTCGATGTAAGCTTCTTTTAACGTAAGGATTTTTCACTGCGCTTTCCTGAATGACATCAACTTGCCTTCCTAAATGCTGCTCCAGTCGCATTTTCAGTTCAAAGTAGCGGTCGAAGAGCCTGTCGAAACCAACAAACTCTACGAGGACATCAATATCGCTTCTTTCATGTTGGAAATCATGTCTTGATGCTGAGCCAACGAGATCGAGGCGCTTCACCCGAAGATCCCTGCAAATTTTTTCGATGACCTGTTTGTGATCTTCTATTTTAAACATCTTCTCTTGCTCTTCCTTCTACACCTAACTATTGATTATATGGTTTCCGTATAGGAACCTTTGTATGTTTTTCTGTCGGTATAATACTCCTTGACTCAGCAAAATGTAAAACTAAATCTGTCTTTTATCGAAGCTTCCTTTGCGGTGCGATGCACGAAGCGAGCTATTCCAATTTTCTGATGCCCCTTTCCCCGCCTGATAATCCCAACAGACTTAGAGCCTATCCCAAAAATTCTGTCTTCCACAATGTCATTCTGAGAATCTCGCCGTCTTGAGATGCTTCACTCCGTTCAGCATGACAATTTTGGGATAGCCTCTTAGACCTGCTATTTGACCCAGCTAGTCTGCGCCAGTATCGAAAATAGGGTACAGTCCACGCGCTCGTTCCTCGCTTGGGACAGTCCCCAATTTTTATCTCCCTCATTTCAAATATGCCGAAGCACTAGACTTTGAATTGTTCAGCGTTTTCCAGAACTTCTTCAATTGTCCCGGTCATATAGAATGCGCGTTCCGGGATGTGATCGAGCTCCCCAGCAATAATCTTTTTGAACCCTTTCATGCTGTCTTCGAGTTTGACATATTTGCCTTCGCGTCCTGTGAATGCCTCAGCCACGTGAAACGGCTGGGAGAGGAAGCGCTGGATTTTTCGCGCGCGGACAACGGTAAGCTTGTCTTCATCCGACAGTTCTTCCATGCCCAGAATTGCAATAATGTCCTGCAGGTCTTTGTATCGTTGCAAAACCTCCTGAACCTGCTTTGCAGTGCTATAGTGATCCTGGCCGAGGATGCGGACGTCCATGATTCGGGAAGTGGAGTCGAGGGGATCAACAGCCGGATAAATTCCGAGTTCAGCAATTTGGCGCGAGAGCACAGTAGTAGCGTCGAGGTGCGAGAAGGTAGTTGCGGGCGCAGGGTCTGTGAGATCATCTGCAGGAACGTATATTGCCTGGACAGAGGTAATGGAGCCTTTGCGTGTAGACGTGATACGTTCCTCCAGGTCGCCCAATTCAGTTGCCAGGGTGGGCTGATAGCCGACAGCGGAAGGCATGCGGCCGAGAAGGGCAGAGACCTCAGAGCCGGCCTGCACAAAGCGGAAGATGTTGTCAATGAACAGCAAGACGTCCTGGCCAAGTTCGTCGCGGAAGTATTCCGCCATAGTCAAGGCAGCCAGCCCAACGCGGAGTCGCGCACCCGGCGGCTCGTTCATCTGGCCGAAGACCAGGCAAGTCCGGTTCACCACACCTGACTCATTCATCTCAAGCCACAGGTCATTTCCCTCACGGGTCCGCTCTCCAACGCCTGCAAAAACCGAATACCCCCCATGCTCTTTTGCAATATTATGAATGAGTTCCATGATGATCACGGTTTTCCCCACGCCTGCGCCACCGAACAGGCCGATTTTGCCTCCTTTGGGATACGGGGCGAGGAGATCAATGACTTTGATGCCAGTTTCGAAAATTTGCTTTGTAGGTACCTGGTCTACAAAAGGCGGCGCCGAGCGATGGATTGGAAGACGTTGCTCTGGGTTAGGGAGCTTTTCGCGCTCGTCAATGGTTTCGCCGAGCAGGTTGAAAATATGGCCGAGACACTGTTCGCCAACTGGAACGGTAATCGAGTCGCCTGTATCAGTAGCTTCCATGCCACGCACCAGGCCGTCGGTGGACTGCAGAGCGATACAGCGGACAACGTTGTTGCCGAGGTGCTGGGCTACTTCGACAGTGACATTGATGTTGCGTTCATTGTCGCTAATCTTGATCGCGTTAAGGATACTTGGTAGATTGCCTGATGGGAATTCAATATCAACTGTCGGACCAATCACCTGTTTGAGCTTACCTTTGGTCATTTTAACATCCTTCGGAGATGTTTTGGTTAATCCTGGTGCATTCGTATGGCACGCCTGGGCCGTCAGCCAGGCCTGACATTAGTGTTTCATTAGTGCCTCGGTCCCGTGAATGATGTCGAGCAGTTCCTTCGTGATCGATGCCTGACGCGCCTTGTTGAGCTTTAGCGTCAGCGTATCCACCAGATCCTCGCAGTTTTTCGTAGCATTGTTCATGGCTATCATCCGCGCACTATGCTCGGCGGTTAGACTTTCCGCAAGGGCGATTGTCACACGTGCCTTCACGTATTGCGGCACGAGCTGTTCGACTACGCGATCCATCGTTGGCTCGACGATGTAATCAATTTCGGCCCTATCGGAGTGCCCGGATTCGGGCAACCCGGCAGCTGATTCAATGGGGAGAAGCTGCTCCACTATGGGCTTACCTGTTAAGCGTGTCACAAAGGTTGTATAGAGTAAGTAAACAGCATCAGCCGCTCCGCTGACAAATTGTGTAAGCAAGAATTGGGCGATAGGTGTGGCCTGGCCAAGATCAAGTCGTTGGCTGAGATCCGTCCATTGCCTGATAATAGTCTGCTCATGTCGGGAAAAGTAGCGAGCCCCCTTCTTGCCAATACAGACCATAGCCGTGCTTGCTGCCGTAAGTTCTTCGAGAAATGCATTTGCCCGAGTAATGATTGTGCTGTTAAAAGCACCACATAATCCGCGGTCGCCGGTAATGACGAGGAGAATGACACGCCGTGCCTCCCGCGGAGCAAAAAATACATAATTCTGCATCTGGGGCGCAGCGGTCAGCCGGACAAGAAGATCCTGGAAGTGCTTGGCGTAAGGGCGCGCAGCGAACAAAATAGCCTCGATGCGTCTGAGCTTTGATGCGGAGATCATGCCCATTGCACGTGTCATTTGCTTTGTATTCTGCACCGAGCGAATTCGACGTCGTAGCTGTCTGAATGATTCTGGCATTGTTTAAGGCACCTAACAGAAAGAGATGCCAAGCCGCACCGAGAATTAAATTCGGTTTGTAGGGGCGGGGTCACCCCGCCCCTACAGCTTCTTTCCCCGACTCCCTGGATTGCTCCTTCTGGTGTCCTGTAAACTGGCTCTTAAACTCCTTTATGGCCTTGATCATTTTCTCCTGTAACTTGTCGGACAACTCTTTGGCTGTATCAATTTCGTGAGCGATATCGGGATAATGCTTTTCGTGATATGCTTTAAATTCGCGCTCAAAGCGCAGTACGTCCACAACCGGCAGATCGTCGAGAAACCCCTGCGTCGCCACGAAAATAATAATTACTTGGTCGGACAACAGCATAGGGGTATATTGCTCCTGTTTCAATATCTCCACCAGTCGCTCTCCGCGAGTGAGCTGATCGCGGGTAGCTTTGTCCAGATCAGAGCCAAACTGTGCAAACGCTGCGAGCTCACGGTATTGCGCAAGGTCAAGCCTGAGCTTTCCTCCAACGTGTTTCATCGCTTTGGTCTGTGCATGTCCACCCACGCGCGAGACCGAAATGCCCACATTAATCGCCGGCCGCACACCGGCATAGAAAAGATCCGGCTCCAGGTAGATCTGGCCGTCTGTGATCGAGATCACGTTGGTCGGTATGTATGATGAGATGTCGCCTGCCTGGGTTTCGATAATAGGGATTGCAGTGAGGGAACCGCCTTTGAGATCGTCACGCAGCTTGGCTGCCCGCTCGAGAAGCCGACTGTGGAGGTAGAACACGTCGCCGGGATATGCTTCGCGCCCCGGCGGACGACGCAGAAGCAAGGAGAGCTGGCGATAGGCGGCCGCATGCTTGGAGAGATCGTCGTAGATAACCAGCGCGTGTTTACCATTGTACAGATATTCTTCGCCCATGGCACACCCTGCGTAGGGCGCAATATAAAGCAGAGAGGCTGGTTCATCAGCGGTAGCAGCGACAACGGTAGTATGGTCCATCGCGCCATGCTTTTTAAGTATGTCTACCACCTCTGCGACGCTGGAGGCTTTTTGTCCGATAGCGACATAGATGCAATGGACATCTGTGTTTCTCTGATTTATAATCGTATCTACTACAATAGCCCCCTTACCTGTCTGGCGGTCGCCGATGATGAGTTCGCGCTGCCCGCGGCCAATAGGGATCATCGAATCAATTGCCTTGAGGCCAGTCATCAGAGGTTCCTTCACGGGTTGGCGTGATACCACGTTTGGCGCCTTGAACTCGATAGGGCGAAATTTCTCTGTAGCGATTGGCCCTTTTCCATCAATTGGCTGACCCAGGGAATTCACCACACGGCCAAGCAGCGCATCACCCACGGGAACCGAAGAAATTCGGCCTGTCCGCTTGACAATATCGCCTTCTTTAATACCAGTATCAGAGCCGAATAGAGCTGCACCGACGCTGGTCTCGTCGAGGTTCAAAACAACGCCCATAATGCCACCGGGGAACTCCAGAAGCTCCCCGGCCATTGCTTTCTGAAGGCCGTAGATCGTGGCGATTGAGTCGCCGATCTTGAGGATTGTGCCAATATCTTCAATCTCAAGGGTGCTCTGATACTTTTCCAGCTCTTGCTCCAGGATTCTGGTTATCTCTTCAGGTCGCAGTGCCATAGAACATGCCTCGTTTGTTCTGCTTCAGCCCGTTCCATTTCCTGCAGGAATGAAACGGCGCATTTCTTTACTCTTCAAACAGCGAGACCTCCTGCAGTCTCGTCTTCAGTCTCTTCAGCTCTTCCTGCACGCTCGCGTCAACCACCTCGTCCTGATGCTGGAAGATGATTCCACCGAGAATCTGCGGTTCTACACGGTAGCTCAGGCGTAGCGGGATGCCGGTAAATTTCTCAAGAGCTTTGTGGAGGGGTGGCTTCTGGTCTTCCGCAAGTGTGATGGCTGTGATTACAATACCCGAATAGATGCCCTTATGTTCTTGAAGGAGTTTGTGATACTCAAGCAGGACGGGTTCGACATAAGCGACACGTCCTCTTGCCGTCAGGAGCAGGAGCAGATTAAAGATAGGTTGGGCGTAGGCGTCACGAAAAAGTTTTGCCAGGACGGCCTGCTTGTCGGACAATGCGATTGTTGGGGCTTCAAGGAAAAAGCGCAGTCGGGCATTCTGTTGATACAGCTGAGCAAGTTCCTGAGCCTGGCGGGCAATAGACTCGATGGCCTGCTGCTTAAGCGCCACGTTAAAGAGCGCGTGCGCATAGGCTTGTGTAACGCTACGGTCAATTTCTTCCGGCATCAGTTTTTCTCTATGGTATCAATGAATGATGATATAAGCTGGCGATGTTTTGCCTCGTCCAGGCGCTCTTTAATAATCTTCTCCGTGGCCAGCAAAGTCATTTTGATAATGTCTTGTTTCAGCTGCAGCCGGGCTTTGGCGACTTCCAGCTCGATATTCTGTTGCGCCTTGTCGGTAATCTGGCGAGCATCCTGGCGCGCCTTATCTGCGATTTGCTGCGCCATGCGGCGACCGTCTGCAATGGCGTCCTGGATGATACGGCGCGCTTCGACATCAATGTTTTTTAGCTTTTCGTTGTAGTCGTGGTCTAGTTCAATAAATTTTTCTTCCAGCGCTTTGATGCGGTCGAACTCTGAGGAAATTTTCTCCTTGCGCTCATCAAGCAGTTGGAGCAAGCGACCCCAGGCAAACTTTTTCAGAACCCAGACAAATACCAGGAAGGCAATTATCTGCGTCACAATCTCAGCAATGGCTTCATGGACCTTGGGGTCGCTCAAGGTTGTAAGCAGCGATTGCAGCACTCGTCACTCCTTTACGTAAGATAGGCGTAAGAGGCGCGCGCCAGCCTTGGTAGAACCCACGGATGGCACGTGCTATTGGTCCCTCAGAAGCTGCGTCAGCGCGCCAGGAAGATGGAAATCAGGGCGTAAATCGTGATTGCCTCAATGAATGCGCAGCCAATGATCATGGAGGTCTGAATTTTACCTGCGGCCTCCGGCTGCCGGCCAATTGCCTCCATAGCAGAACTCACTGCGCGGCCCAGGCCGAATGCTGATCCGAGCGCAGCAATTCCCAATCCGATTGGATACGCAAGCGACAGCGCAACATGTGGATCCATCAAACGTCTCCTCTCTTAAAGTCTAGAATAATCACATCCACGTCTTGTCCCGTCTTGCCTGCTCAGGGCTGTTCCTCGTGCGGTAAGACCAGGAGTATATAGATCGTTGACAGAATCGCAAAAACCGCTGCCTGAACCGTTCCTAAAATGACCGCCAGGAAGAACGGAATAAGCTGAATGGGAAACCCGATTGGAATAGCCTCGAATCCTGTAAGTCCGAACAGTGCAATCCCGAAGACAACAAACGCGCCAATCAGTATATCTTCGCCCAAGACATTGCCAAAGAGACGCAATGAAAGGGAAACGGGCTTTGCCAGCTCCTGAACAATGTGCATGGGGAACATCAGCGGCACCATGCACCAGGCGATCACGTCACGCGGCTCGCCTGCCAGGTGGTCGAGGTAGCCCAGCACACCCCGCTTCGTGATGGCGACATACTGCACGTAAAGGAAGGTACAGAGCGCGAGCGCAATGGTTGTGCGATACGATGATGTAGGCGCCTTCATGAACGGAACAATGCCGCACAGGTTATTAATCAGAATAAAAAAGAAGAGTGAACCAATGTAGGGAAGAAACCTACGTCCATTTTCCTTGCCCAGGATACCGCAGAGAAAATCGTGGAATTTCTCGACCAGGAGTTCCAGAAAGTTCTGGAAGCGAGATGGTATCATGAGCCGGCGGCGTGTTCCGCGAATCACGATTACGCTAATGAGCACGACGATGAGCCAGGAGAAGACGGGATTTTCCCAGTGATGAAGGAATTTCACCACCGGCGTATCTTTTAGTGGACTTCGCGCAAGCACGGTGATGAAATTTGCGACTTCCGGTGGACCTGTCTCCTCGGCTTCGGAGTGTGCCGTCGCTTCCGCATGTTCCGTTGTGACGGACACCTCAGCCTCCTGGTGCAAAGGAGAAAGTTGCTCTGTATTCCCTGTACCTGACAGTTGAAGCTGGTCTGAGTTAGAATCTGGCATGATTACTTAGAATCAGGACTCGTTCTGGTGCTCTGATTTTGTTGTGCCTGACTTGCCTCAATATACATTTTGCCGGCGGCCTTCAATATAAGAACGATAAATATCGTATTGAAACCGAACAGAAAGCCGGTTGTAGAAAATCCGCCGTTGCGGAAGAAGAGAAATGCAATAAAATAGAGCAGCGGGAATTTCACCACCGCCCAAATCAGGCTCCTGATCTTATTTCTCTCTGCAAACATTGCAACCACTAATTTTTCGATGAGCCAGAAATTTACAATGCTCAAACACGAGGTCACAGCATACTGCACTGCCCAGAGCATGCTGACGTAAACTGCGCCGTACAATCCTATGATGGCGGTTAGTATTAACGCAGTTATGCGCGTTCGTTTGAGAAATTCGCGTTTCATGCTAAGAATCGCCTATTTGTCCGCTGAGGATTTTTTGATTAATGTATACGTTTGATGCACGCCGGCAAACAAGCCCAAAAAGAGCATGATAAACTGGAACCAGGGGCTGGTGTGCAAGAGATCATCAATCAGGCGGCCAAGCACGTATCCGATTAGCGGGGACGCTAGCATAATCATGGGAATCATTGCCAGCGTGCCGATCTGACGAATCTGGCGATAGCGCTCCCGCCGATCGTCTTCCTGGGTCATTTCGTGCGCCTTTCAATGCCATGCCACTGGAATGCTCACCCGACGATGAAGCTGTCTTACAACACTTCGTTATAGGACTTCGTAAGAACCCGGGTTTTTGAAACGATTGCCGGCTCGATTCTGTCCCGGCCCGGCATTCGATCGACACATTCAGGTGGGAATTTTGCGCTCATTCTTCCCACAAAACGAAGCGAATCCTATATACCAGAATGCGGGCGCTTATCAATGAAAAAAATGCGAGGGTTTTCTTATGTCTCCCAATGTCTACAATTTGAAACATCCTGCGAAACACCATGGCATTGCGATGATTTCCTGTTTGTGCGAAAGGCGTGGAATTTTCTTAGCAAAGATTGTGAGGCAGGAAGATATAAGCCGTTAGTGGATGTAATGGCAATTGAAGGGGTGAAATCTGCCCTAACGGGACAGGCAGGGAAGTGATCATGCCTCCTGGGTGAGCGATGCATTCTTTTTGATCTTCTCTTCGCCTTTTACGTAAATTGCCATATCATAGAGTTCAGTATATCCGCAGAGGGTACAGGTGACAAAAAAGTACTTGCCGGTATTTGAAAAGAGTTTTGGGAAGCTAGGGGTAGGGAGCGCGACTTTCTGGATAACGCCAGCCTTGCCCCGGCATTTCTGGCATTGGTATGTCTCGAGAATCCGTTCTTCAAAACCCATTGTCCTTCTCCTTACCAAATCAAAAACAGTATTAATCTATATGCTGAGTTGGCATCATTTGCAAGTATTTTTACGGAGAGATGGCAAAGAGGTCCCCTTCATCCGTCAACCTTCGGTTCAGATTAGAGGATGACGTTCGTTTAAAGGGATATATCCAGTCCGGCAATTGTAGGGGCGGGGTTTCCCCGCCCAGGGCGACCCACCGCGGCGGGTCGCCCCTACGTCTCACCATCGATTCGTTTTTATACACCCTATTTATCCGAACAACCCAGAACCAATCAATGTCTTTATTTTAATTTAGCAGCTTTTTCAGAGGTTGACAGATCAGGGCAAAGAGGCTCAATCTCTTCGTGCGGCGCTATATAGCCAGTAGAGCACGGCAATAGCAACACTTGCGCCTGTTCCATAGAAGAACTGAGGGTCGAGTTTGGTGGCGAGAACAGTGAACAGCACTGCCAGGATCGCCATTACCACTGACAGCACAACGGCCTTATCGTACTTGCCGACCGGCGCCTGTCCCTTTTCCACTTCGCCAGAATGGCCGTTCACTAACATCTGGTAGCGGTTATCTTTATAGTGGTAGGAGATGAACCAGAGTGGAACGTAGATGAGCTGGGTATCTTTAATGTAGGTTGTGGTATCAACATCGGTGGCTCTCGCGAATTTTCGTAGGGCCAGGCGACGTTGGTATTCGATGATCTGGTTGCGGGTGTGAGTTTCTGCGTTTTCGCGAATAATCTGGCCGTTAAGGATTGGAAGCGATTTAGCCAGCTCGAGGCTAAAGGGCTGGCTGCCTTTGCGGAAGTCGGTCTGGGTGCTGGTTTGCTCGCCCAGGCCGAAGTTCAGGACAAATCCACCCCAGTCGGCCTCAACGGATTGGCTGCCTGGGTTTAATGCTTCCAGGCCAAAGTAACGTTCCGGATCCTGGCGTGCATAAATAGCCCAGTTGAGCGTTTGGGTGAATTCGCCAATCACAGGTGCATCGTATGTATCCATTCGACGCGACCGGCCAGAACCGACCCAGCGCACTTGCTTGTTCAAGCCGGCCCAAAAGGTTCGCGCCTCAATAGTAGTTACCCAGAAGGGGAGGAAGAAACCTTCGGTGGTATCAAAGACGGCTTGCTCATCAAGGTCAGCCGCCTTGAGGAACCCTTTGCTCATCCATTCTTGGCAGATTTGCTGGATTTGCGCTTTTGTATACCTATTCGGAATTATTCTGTGGTTTTCGACCTTCACAATTCGGTTGAAGCCAGTAAGCATATTGGTGGTTCCGCAGTAGGAGCAGGAAATGAGATATTCTCCCTCCACGTACTTGATGGGTGCGCCGCAGCTCGTGCATTTGAGTGTCCTGGTGACTTCAGGAGTCTCGGCTTTTGCTGGAATGTTTTCTGACATTAGCGGTATTCCTCCCACGCAGCCTGCCGGCACGGAACTATACGTTTACCACAAGTTGAAATGTTAGCAAGCCAAAGACTCAACGCAAGGGAAAAGTTGCAGACGCACATTGAAAGAATTGTTGTAACCATAGCTGACTAAGAGCCCGCTATTGCTCTGTTGAAAACCTTAGACCATACAAAAGAGGATATTGAAAATGATGGGTTCGCCACCTTGACGTAGCACGGGCGTCTCGCCCGTGTGGATTGACAACTATGGCACAAAGATCATCCGCCTAGGCGGATGCCACGTTATCAGAGCCACATTGACACTCCAAGTAGAATGGCGGTTCGATTTATTTCTGGCAGGATGTAAGGCTTTTCAACAGAGCATGCGTCTGTAAAAAAAGGATTGATTTTACGGATGCACAATGACATAAAATTATAACGTAATGCTGTCGCGGAAGGGCCTGATTCGTCTCAGCCTTTTCCATCCTTCCCTTGAGTTGACCAGTTGTCGGGGCGTAGCGCAGTTGGCTAGCGCGCAGCGTTCGGGACGCTGAGGTCGGGGGTTCAAGTCCCCCCGCCCCGACCAGATGCAACTTTGCGAATTTATGGGGTAATATGGCAGAAGATATTTATAAATGCTTGTGAGAAAGCAAAAATACAAAAAACAGTAACAGTCCATGCCCTCAGGCATAGTTTTGCAACCCACCTTCACGCCGGAGGCGCATTTTCAACTTGAGTGCGGAACTGACCTGAGGTACATTCAAGAGATTTCAGGGCATAAAAGTTGAAAATGCGCCTCCGGCGTGCAGTAAGACTACCGAAATCTATACGCAAGTGAGCACTAAAGATATTGGAAGAATCAAAAGTCCACTGGATAGTCTGAATATAATCAAGGGGCGTAATAAGTGACAAAATTTGTCAATGCGAAGGGGACCTCTGGTTCAGCCAGAGGGAGGTATATCCGAACATAGTTCGTCTATACCTCCAACTTAGGCGGATATCCGAACTCGGTTCGCATGTGAACGAGTTAGATGCAATTGGACAGGAAATAACACTGAAAAGGAAAATGCTGCGTGATGAGGAAAAACACAAAATTGGTAACAAGGTGTGGGAGAGTGTATCAAAAAGATGAACTTTCAAGGGGGATGTGATGAGAGAAGGCATTGTTGATAGGGTAAAGAGAGAAAGAGAAACCTATTTCAAGGACAGATTTGGGTTAAAATCAAATCCCTTTATATTATCTCCTTACGGTGATATCAAGAGACTTGCAAGAGTATTTGTGGATAGAAAAGAAGAAATTGAAAGGGCAGTTGTTACATGTTTAGAAGAGCCTCGGAATATCCTTGTCTATGGCATGTTTGGAATTGGAAAATCTGCTTTCATTCTCAAATTACTTTATGAATTTGCTAAGGCAACATATATTCGTTCCCTCACATCGTATGGCTATATAGGAGAGGCTACTCCTAAAGGCTTTGTTGCCCAAGCATTGTTGGGTTTGGCTACTTCTCTGACTGGAAATGGAAAAGCAGAGCAATACAAAAAGACGCTACTGGGTACCAGTAGAGTTAAAGAAATAGAAAAAGAAATAAGCGGAGAGATCGAAGGTGGAGTATTAGTGATGAAGGGGAAAGGTGGTGGAAAACTTGCATTTACATCTGCAGAAATAATAGAGACAAATCTAGACCAGTTAAAACTACAAGCCATGTTTAAAGAACTCGTAAAAATATCAAAGCACAAAGCTGACCGGATAATAATTGCGATTGATGAAATGGATAAGCGAAGCGCTGCGAAAGTCCAGGAAATTATTGCGGAATGTAGAGGTTTACTGCACGAGTCCGTTTCGTTTATACTAACTACCTCCTTAAGAGCCATGATCTACAGAGCAGATGAACTTGGCAAGAAATTAGATGATATTTATTCCACTTTTTATGGTGCATTTGATGAGAAAATCGAAATAAAGCCCTTCTCTTTAGCTGACTTATCTACATTTGAAGAATTGGTTGAGAAATCTTTAGGATCAGTAAGAATTTCCGGATTCGAAAAGGGAATAGTTCCATTCACTAACGACGGAATTGAATTCATAGCTAAACGGAGCCACGGAGTTCCCCGAGTGTTCAACCGAATATGTAGAGATGTACTTGATACTGCTTGGCGTTTAAAGCTTGAACAGATCAATTCGGCGGCTGTTAAGTATTGCTTCAGGGTAAAAGGGAAAGAAATTTTAGAAAGTTTACCTAGAAAACAACGAAAACTTATCGATTTAATAAATGAGCGAGGGGGAACACTAGAAAGAGTAGATGATAAGCTTGTTACAAAATATAAAGCAAAAAATAAACAGGCAGTTTACAGGCAACTTGGTTTTTTGGTACAGAACGATAAGATAATAAAAATAGAAACAGAAGAAGGCACAAATTATGAAGTGATACCCGAAATCAAGGAAGTAACATAGAGGGGGGGAGTGTATCATAAATAGAGATAGGCAAAAAGCAAGCAGCAAAAATTTTGCAAGATTTGGACGACCAACTGCATCTAACACGGGCTTTGCGGCTTACTGCATTCTCTCAAATGCTTCGCACTTCGTAAAGCCCAAGAACGTTATATGAAATTGCTATGATACATGGGGGAAATTATGTTAGCTTTGTTTCTTGGAGCCGGCTTTTCTAAGTGGGCTGCAAATTTACCGGTGGCCAGTCAGTTCTTTGATTTTAACGTTGAACCTTCGGGGCCACGTGAGCTTAAAAAATTGGAGATTGTAAGGTCGTTAAAACATAATTGGGACAAATCACACCCGTATGGGCTTAGCGAACAATTCATTGTAGATGCATTGAAATTTGAGGAGAAAAAGAAAGAGGCGGTTCTTTGGTATATTGTTCGTAGGCTTTCGGAACCATTTATTTGGAAAGAATATCATGCACAGAAATGGCGCAGACATGTTTTGATGATTGATGAAAATCGCAAATACGATAGACCAGGAGTCATTCAAGCACAAAAGTTTCTTAAGAAATATTCGACCCCATCTTTAGCTGGTATCATAACCACGAATTATGATATCCTTGTTGAATATGCGCTTGGGACAAAGGGATTCAACTACGGTATCCCTAATCAAGCGCTTACAGGTCGAGGGCCGTATCCCGTTTCTCAGTGGAAAAATCCCGTTATACTAAAAGGCAATATCCCGATAGCGAAAATTCATGGTAGTATTTCATGGGATGAACATAATCAATATACAGATGGGAGGCATGGTTTGACAGGTCATGCTTTGATTGTGGCACCAACGCCCGAGAAAGAATCATCAGAATCTTTGAGATTTGTTTGGAACTTGGCTAAAGAAATTCTCAGAAAAGCCACACGAATCATTGTTTTTGGGTTTGCATTTAACCCTTACGACACTTCCGTTCTGAATTTTCTAAAATCTGAAGGTAAGAACTTGGAGTCTGTTCTCTTGGTGAATATAGGATCCAACACTGAGGCGGCACGTATTCTGTGGCCACGCGCTAAAATTGTATCGACAATGCCGCCACCAGATGGGAATAAAGAGATGCAAAATTGGCAGAAGAAATGGCTAGGAATATGAGCCCAATTTCATCTAACAGCATGTTTACGGTTCGCTACGCTCACCCAAATGCTTTCGGCACTTCGCAAACACGCAGGACGTTAACCAAATTTGATATTGCCATTTTATGGGTTCGCAAAGCGTTTTAAGTGCGAGCATTTCCTGCCTTAAAATCCAGTAGCCGGGTATGCCTTCCTGGTTTCATTAAGGGCCTTCTGCACCTGTTAATTGTGTTGAATTGCTGCGCCTATAATGACTATGGCTTGAAAGGTGATCCTTCCCCTTCACTTTGTTCAGGGTCAGGATGAGGGGTCGGGGGTAGAACTCCCCGACCCCTCAATTATTTGCGTCAAGTGGCCAGTTAATCATTTGACATTTTCATATAGATTGCCATGATGGTTGCGATTATCTGAATTGTTTACGATTCACGTTTTTGCAATAGAGCATTGGAAATCCCTCAAGCCAATCGCGTAAAGCCGCTTTTTCAGCGTGCGTTTATTAGATCGAGCAGGGATAGCCATAGGCTGAGAGTATCCTTGGTTTTAATGTGAATCCATGGAAGAAAATGATCAGATAATTGCCCTGCATGAGGCACGGGAAGGCACGGTTCCGGTATTACCTATTGCGCTTGGCTTTGCGCTTTCTGTAGTTTTGCTGCTCAACATCTACCTCAGTTCGCCCGATTCTGCCGCATACTACAGTGTGCCGCGTTCAATTCTAATTGATCACGATCTGGATTTTCAAAATGAGTATTTGTACTTCGAATTTCAACCCAATATGTTTTACCTCACAGGGCATCAACGCCTTTCGAATGATTGGCCGATTGGCGCAGGGCTGCTCTGGTTGCCTTTCTTTATACTCGCCCATCTTCTTGCGTTAGCCCTTTACCTGCCCGGCATGCTCCCGAATGGTTATAGCACGGTTTACCAGCTGGTCGTGTCGCTGGGGATTGTGATATATGGATTATGCGGCCTTGTGCTGAGTTTCCGATTTGCACGCAGGTACGTTTCGGATCGCTCTGCATTATTCGCTGTAGGATTGGTAGTGTTTGGCTCGCCGCTGGGATTCTACCTTTACTATTACGACTTTATGTCACATGTGGTCTCGTTTTTTGCCATTTCGCTTTTTCTTTATCTCTGGGTGAGCACGTATCGCACGCGAACACTCCGGCAGTGGGGCACCCTCGGTCTGGTAGCGGGTTTGATGACGATGGTGCGGCCTCAGAACGTCTGTTTTCTTGTAGTCATTGTAGTCGAATA
Source organism: uncultured Candidatus Sumerlaeota bacterium (assembly GCA_964454265.1). GTDB lineage: Bacteria > Sumerlaeota > Sumerlaeia > MWCT01 > JAUWMI01 > JAUWMI01. Next base: position 51,659 of record CAYVXD010000002.1, read on the forward strand.
TGTGATGGTGCTGCGCCGTGAGCTCCTGAGCAACAGCGCGGCGTTGAAGCACTACATAAAGGGGATCATGCTGCTGATTCTGGGCCTGGTAGTCGGTTTTCTGCCCCAGATGCTTTTCTGGCTTACCGTCTATGGGAGTCCAATTGCGTTTCCCAAGATGGAGGAAATGCACTGGTTCAGGCCCCGGGTGTGGGCCATGCTCTTTTCGCAATATCACGGACTGTTGGCGTGGTCACCAATCCTGATGCTAGTCTTGCCAGGACTGTATTTTATTTACAAGATGGAGAAGCCGGTTGGGGTGGCGCTCAGTCTCGCGCTGGTGATTCAGATGTACCTGAACAGCGCGAATGAGGTCTGGTGGGCAGGGGGATCGTTTAGCAACCGGCGATTTGCTGACTATGCGTTTATTTTTGTTCCTGCGATTGCCCTTATGGTGCACAGAAGGCGAGGCCCGCTGCTGCCAATATTGTGCGTGGTTCTTGCCGCTTGGAACTGGCTCTTAGTAATTGCTGAGCGTGCTGGCGTGCTGACATTGGATCATTTTGTTCCCTGGACAGGTGAATTCTGGCGCTCGCTGGTAGGATTGGCTATAGATCCGTTGCGCAGCTTTGGCGCAATGATCGGCAACTTCGGAGACGTCGCGATTCTCAGTCGCGTGCTTATTGGCATTGTTTTTGGAGCAGTAGTGTTCCTGGTCATTTATTTCTTTCAGAGACAAAAAAGGCACAATCAATTGGCGAACATCGGCTCTGGATGTCTGATGGCCTATACCGTGCTTTTGGGCCTGAGCTTCATTGTTCTCATCCCCAATACCAGACCGATTGAGGCCGAGACCTTTTCCTATCAACTCTCTCGGACAAACCGCGTCCTGTGGAACAACTACTACGAGTACGGCTACTACTTGCTCATGAAACGCAAATACGACGAGTCAATCAGGGCATATGAAAAGGCTGTGACCTTGTGGCCGGAGCGTCCCTATGCCTACCGGTATCTTGGCACAAACTACTACCTGCTGGGACAGTATCGTCTGGCAGCTCAATATTGCCGTGAGGCGCTTGCTATTGACCCGGAATACCAGTCAGCAGCCCAATATTTGGCCGCGTGTTACAGGGCCATTCTAGCAGAAGAGCCGCAGAACCTGGCGCTGATGCTGGGGCTCGCGCGACTCTACAAACAGCTAGGCAACCTTGAACGATCAGAGATGCTATATCAGGAAGTATTAAGGCAGAACCCGAACAATGCGACAGCACAGGAAGGAATTGCTGCAATCCGTACAAAGAAGAAAATCAGGCAATTCCCAGTCCAACCGTAGATGCTCCAAGTTCAATAGAGGAAACAGGAGGGCGATTTACGTCTGGTTCTGTGCGACGCGATTGGAACCTTTGAAACTGTGTTGTGCTTCGAGCAGGCGAGCAGAATCATCTATTCGTATGCCAGATGTAAGTGTTTTGGGCATAACTTTAGCATGGTGGGTGCGTCCAAGTACTAACGAATTTTCTTGCAAGGCGTACGTGCAACACTGTAATGGTGCATCTGGCAATGCTGATTGTGTTCAATGTTCACGCAATCATTACGATTATCGAAAATGATGTACGCGGATGATGCATCCTTAATTGTACGGGCAGGTTTGAAACCTGCCCTTACGATCTTCTCGTTGTTGCGATAGAACGAAAATTTCGTAAGGAGGACACATAATGAGGCGTTACAACGTAAACAACATGAGGTTGCGAGTCTTTTGTTGCGGAGTGTTATTGTCCATCGTTCTTGTATTCCTGGCTTGTTCTCATCTTTCAGTCCAGAGGAGCCGGCAAGATTCTCAGGCACGGTTTTTGCCGGGACGACTTGGCACGAATGAGGTGCTTTTGCCGAACCAATGGCGGTTGACACCGGCGGGTCGTCAGCTACCCCTTGGTGATCTTCCGCTCAATATGTCCCTGAGTCCTGATGGGCGCTACCTGGCGGTAAATAATAACGGCTGGGGCGATCATCAGGTGATCATTGTTGACTCTCAGAAAGGAACGGTTCGGTCGCAGGTGACGATTCCCAAGTCGTGGTATGGCCTGACGTTTAGCCCGGACGGCAAATTTCTCTACGTGACCGGCGCTGCAGACAATCTTATTTATCGCTTTACCTTTGATGAGGGTTTTCTTTCAGGCGAGCGAACAATTCCGGTTGGCGAGCCGAAACAGGCGATTTTCCCCAGCGGCATAGCGACGAATCGTACGGGCACGAAGCTGTACGTTGCCAACAATCTGGGCCATAGCATGTCGGTGGTAGATCTGGAGCACGAACGGCTGGAGGCTACGATTCCTCTCGGGCCCGAAACGTATCCCTACACGTGTTTGGTATCGCCCGATGATAAACGCATTTACGTAAGTTTGTGGGGTGCTGAAGCCGTGGTAGTGGTTGACGCGGCGGAACTTCGGGTGGACAGTATCATCAAGACAGATTCTCATCCGAACGACATGGTGCTGAATGAAGCGGGGACGCGGCTATACGTCGCCAACGCTAATATTAATACCGTATCGGTGATTGACACGCAACGGCTCAAGCGCATTGAGACAATCACGACAAGTCTTTATCCAGATGCACCGGAAGGGAGTACTCCGAATGGCGTGGCACTGAGCTCTGACGGTACAATGCTCTTCGTGGCGAATGCAGACAATAATGATGTGGCAGTAGTGGCAGTTTCCGACACCGGACCAAGCGAGGTGCGCGGCTTCATTCCAGTGGGCTGGTATCCAACAGCGGTCGAGGTTACCAAGGATGGAGCACGGCTGTTCGTGGCGAATGGCAAGGGCACAACGTCGTTTGCAAATCCACAAGGCCCCTCGCCATTTCTGCCGTCACGCAAAGAGACGCAGTATATTGGCAGGTTGCTCAAGGGATCGTTGTCAATCATTGATATGCCTGACGCATCGCAGCTGGCTCAATTCACAGCGCAGGTCTACGCGAACTGTCCGTATAAAAAGGGGAGTGTAGTGACGGCAAAACCTGAAGGACCAAATCCCATTCCGCATAGTGTTGGCGAACCTTCGCCAATAAAATACGTCGTCTACATTATTAAAGAGAATCGCACGTATGACCAGGTGTTTGGTGACATGCCGGAAGGTAATGGAGATCCCAATCTGTGCCTTTTTCCAGAGTGGAACACGCCGAATCATCATGCCCTGGCGCGCGAGTTCATCTTGTTTGACAATCTTTATGTTGATGCGGAGGTAAGCGCAGACGGGCACAACTGGTCAACAGCAGCGTATGCGCCTGATTACATAGAGAAAATCTGGCCGCAGACCTATTCCGGGCGTGGCCGGACGTATGACTTTGAAGGCCACAAGAAGATTGCGCAGCCGGATGCAGGCTACATCTGGGATCTGTGTCAAAAAGCCTGGGTGACGTATCGCAGCTATGGAGAGTTCATCGAGAATGGCGCAACGCCGCAGGATCCGGGCCGGGCGCGAGTGGCTGCACTTGAAGGACACTTTGATCCTTTCTTCCGCAGCTATGATCTTCGCTATAAAGACGTAGATCGTGCAGAACAATTCCTGCGCGAGCTTCGCCAGTTTGAGGCCCAGGGCACCTTGCCGCAATTTATTATCATACGGCTTCCCAATGACCACACCGCTGGCACGCGACCAGGACGTCCGACACCGCGGGCCATGGTGGCGGACAATGACCTCGCTCTAGGGTTGGTCGTCGAGAAGCTGAGTCAAAGCCCCTTCTGGAAGGAGATGGCCATCTTTGTGATTGAGGATGATGCGCAGAATGGATGTGACCACGTTGATGCGCATCGTTCTGTTGCGCTGGTGATTAGCCCATATGCAAAGCGCGGATACGTGGACAGCACGTTTTACAGTACGACGAGCATGCTTCGCACCATGGAACTTATTCTTGGTTTGCCACCTCTGAGTCAGTACGACGCAGCCGCCACACCGATGTATAACGTCTTTACCATGACACTAGATTACAGGCCGTACAGGCACCGGCCGGTCAGCGCCGTGGATCTTGATGCGACAAACCTGAAAACGGCGTGGGGTGCGAAAGAGTCAATGGAAATGAACCTCGACACAGAAGATTCGGCCAATGACATTGCCTTTAATGAGATTATATGGAAGGCAATTAAGGGAGCGAACTCAGAGATGCCGCCGCCGGTTCGGTCGGCGTTTGTGAGTATTGCAGGAGCTATGCCGTAGCAGAAAGATAGCTAAGTCGCGATAGAGGGCCCTTTAATAATTAACGCAGACGAAGCATTAAAAAACACCGTCCTCGTCTTTCCTGAACCCAGGCTTTTTCGTCCTGTTTAGCACACCAAGCAGTCATGCTGCGTACTATTTTTTACGCTTATGACGAGTGCGCTTGCGCTGCTTTTTAATTTTGTGCTTGCGAATTTTCTTTCGTCGTTTCTTAACAACACTGCCCATAGAAATTTCTATCCTTTGCTTTGCTAGCTGTATCTAGAGAAGAAAGATCATGCACACCTTTTCAGCTTGTCTTGTCAAGCAAAATTGCCGGCGGAGTTCTATTCAACCTAGGATTTCTGCAATTTACGCAGTGCATCCAGGGTAGCTTGCGTGATTTTCCGCACCAGGTCATCGTGTGCCAGCGGTGTAGCGGCTTTTACGATGCCACAGCCGTTGCAAATCGGACACAGCGCGTTCTGCTTAGCACAAACGTTTGCGCTCATAAAGATTTCCATTTGCTCTTCCACGACACGAGTCACCGCATCTTTCGCTTCGCTCAGCAGCCCGGGAAAATCCACACATTGGAGACCCTTGTCCAGCCGTTGTCTTACTGCCTCACAAGCCGCAACGACCATGCCGGTGTAGAAATTGATCTTTGCCACCCCAAGGCTAATGGCTTTTCGGAAATCTTCAATTGATAGCCCAGTGCCGCCATGCAAAACCAGTGGCATCTTGAGCGTCCTGTTGAGCTTGTCGAGTCGTTCGAAGTCGAGCTGTGGCTTTCCCTGGTAGAGCCCATGTGCGGTGCCTACAGCCACGGCGAGGGCATCAACGCCTGTGCGCCGGACAAATTCCTCAGCTTCATTGACTTTGGTAAAAAGCTCTTCGCTCACCTGTTTGCTGGCTGACGCTTGCGCCTCTGCTCCGCCGATATGTCCCAGCTCGGCCTCGACCGTTACGCCTACGGCGTGGCACATTTTCACGACATCGCTTGTTGTGGCGAGGTTCTGCTCAAATGGGAGGCGCGAGCCGTCAAACATAATAGAAGTAAAGCCAGCACGCAATGCGCGCATGATGGCCTCAAAGCTTTCGCCATGGTCGAGATGTAACACTACGGGAACACTGGCGCGGTGGGCCACGTACTTGATGGCGGGCGTGATGTTTTCCAGCGTAACGTACTTGAAATGAACTTCAGCAATGCTGAGGATAACAGGGGAGCGTTTGCGTTCAGCCGCTTCGATAATCGCCTCGAGAAACTCCATGTTGATCACATTAAAGGAGCCGACAGCGTATTTCTGTCGGTATGCGTCATTAAGGACATCCTTGAAATTGACGAGCGGCATAGGATCATTCCTGCTGTGCGCAATAAGTGTCTGGAGGTCTAACGATTCACAGCCAGCGCATGCCGTGGACTTATACGGTCATATCCTGGACGTGGATGCCGGCGGCCTGACAGGCGTAGGTAATTTCCTGGACGCAATGGCCCAGCGTAGCGACGTAGTGGTTGCCTGCAGCCTGCTTGATGAAGCGATGGGCGTCAGTCTTAAGGTGAATAGCCACGTGCGGCCAGGTCTTACCCCACACGATGTTCTTCTTCATAGGCTGGCTGAACGCCATGGCGCGGCCGCTGGCCAGCTGCATGACGTAGCGACCATCAATACGAGCCAACCGGCCGATGGTCATATCGCCTGCTTTTCCGTCATATCCGATGGCACCGCCAGAGGCGCCCTGGCACTGTGGTGCGATCACCACTTTCGAGAGAGCGGTTTTCGGGTCCAGGGAATTCGCCGCATAGAATACTGACGATGCGCCACAGTTTGATAGTGTGATATATTCGTTTGACACGAACTTCAAGTCGCCAAAGAGGGGAGGGATCTCGGGCTGAATCTGATGAAAGAGCACTGCAGTCAGTAGTCCTTTGATATCGCCCTCGCAGACGGTGGGGATAATGGGTTGCAGCCCGCTTGCATCGCTGGCAAAAGGAAGAAACGCGGGAAGCGTGCATGCTGTGACGCCGTACTCCACTGAAAATTCCGGTTGGCATTTGACCGATACGCCAAGAATTTTCAGGTCGCGCAGCTCATTTAGGCGATCGCGCGCCGCCAGATAAAGGGCCAGCTGCTTCTCAAGCACCGAAGCCGTTAGCATCTTGTGATCGAACTGTATGACGACCCCCTGTGCCTCGAGCCAGGTGCGGAGCCTGGCGATCCGCTTGGGGTTAGATTGCAGAATTTCTTCGGCACGCTTGATAATGATGTATTGGCCTTCCGTCAGAATGTCGTTAACCAGGAAGGACTTCAGATTGGGGATGTCGTCTTGCAGATGCTCCATGCCGAGGCAGTAGCTGCCGCCCCACAGGAGGATGCTGCCCTGTCGCATGCGCTGAAAGGCCGTAGCACCGCGAAGCCAGCGCAAGAGTTCACCGGTCTCGTCCATGAAGCGCTGATGCGTTCTCACGTGGTGGGTTGCCGCGTGTTCCCACAGCGAAGCACCTGCAGCTGTGATGCCAACCGAGCCGGCCCATGCTGCATCCTGACTGGTGTAGAGAGCAAGTGGACGGTTGAGTTCGCGGGCAAGCCAGATCACCAGCTGCGGTTCGGTCCAGTGCCAAATGCAAACAATCAAGGCTTCGACCTCATTAGTGACCAGCGTTTTCAGACACTCTTTATTCTCCGCATCTGTGGCGATGCCAAAAACATGCTTCCGTCCTTCGCGCATCTGGGGCAAAGGGTCAACAACCTCAATGTGGTGTGCCCGCAAGAACTCGCAGAGCTGATAATGGGACTTCTCGATGTACTGTTCTCGTTCGCGGGCGAACGCGGTTTTGCGGGGATCAGTATACGAAACGATTCCAACCCGCATGAAGCGACATCCTTTCGATACAAAGTCTGGACGAAAATCTTAGACGGAACAAGCCAAACGTATCCTTAACAGACAGGAAAACAGCAGTCAAATGAATTATAAGACAGGTATGAATACATGTATATTTTGCTCTTGCAACTAATCTCTATTATTCCAAGAAGTTTTGCTTGCTCAGCGCTATATGAACCATGCCGTACTATATGGGTGCCACTTAGCAGTCTTAGAAAATCCGCACGCGTGTGTGAGGGTATAGATCTCCATTTACAGGATGAACTTTGCAACCGCTTCAATGTGATAGGTATGCGGGAACATATCAATCGGCTGAACTGTGTCAATGCGGTAACCGGCATTTGTAATCGCGATGAGGTCGCGGGCCAACGTAGTCGGGTTACAGGAAACATAGACGAGAACGGGTGCTTTCAATTCGAGGAGATGTCTCAAGGTTTTCTTGTCCATGCCGCTGCGTGGTGGATCGACAATGATGCGCGTGATACTATCGGCAATGGAAGAGAGAGCCGTTGGTAGCACCTTGCGCACCTCGCCTGTTATAAATGTGCAATTTGTCAAATTGTTAAGGGCGGCATTTCGCCGAGCATCCCAGATAGCTTCAACTTCGAGCTCAATGCCAATAACGGTCTTAACAGAGTCACTGCAGAAGAGGCCAATGGGGCCGATACCGCAGTATGCATCCAGCAGCACGTCTTTCTTGCTCAAGTCGGCCATTTGCTTGACGACAGTATAGAGTTGCTGGGCAGCCAAAGTATTGGTTTGAAAGAAGGAGGAGGGGGAGATGAGGAAGCGCAGTGAGTCTAGATGCTCTTCAATCTGGCTGTCGCCATCCTGATAGGCGATGCGATCTAACCGGGCCACATCCGCCACGCCAGAGTGAATTCCCCAGATCAGACCGGTTATGTTTGGCATCTGCTCACGTAAAGCTGCAGCGAGGGGCTCAATGGCCAACGTATCAGCAGCCGTGGTAAGCAGCGTAATTATAATGTTGCCCGTTTGTTTTCCTTCACGCACAATCAGGTGGCGAAGCAATCCCTCGTGGGTTTGGGGATCATAGCTCGTGAGTTGTTGGCGGTTTACCTCGTCGCGCAGAATCTGCAGAATAGTGTTGAAAATTTTTGGGTGGATGAAGCATTTCTTGATGTCAATAATGTCGAGATAGCTTCCTTCCTTGTGAAAACCGAGGGTCACCTGTCCCGTGCTGCTGGTGCCGAATGTAAAGTCCATTTTGTTGCGGTAATGCCAGATTTCAGGAGAGGGGATGATGGGTCGAATCACCAGGTCTTTTTGCGCGCCCATGTGCTCCAGCGTAGTCTTGAGAATCTGTTCTTTGAATACCAGCTGGTGTTTATAGGGGATATTCTGCCAGGTGCAGCCCCCACATTTGCCAAAATGCGGACAGGGTGGGGTGAGACGAAGCGGGGAGGGCGTCTGAATATCAACGAGTTCGGCACTGGCGTGGTTTGATTTTCGTTTGATTATGCGAGCCCGGATAACGTCGCCCGGAACAGTGCCCGGCACGAAAATCACGAATCCGTTTACCTTACCAATTCCGCGACCGCCGTACGCCAGGTCTTTGATCGTTATTGTGACAATATCATTTTGAGCGACATCCATCGCCTGGGTTTCTCTGAACGAAGTCAGTTTTGCATGCCTTTGCAGTAGTGAAAAAAATCTCTAGGTCGCCAATGCTGGGGGAAGTCACGGCACTGTGCAGGCTTTACCGGATGGATCTTGCAAAGATTGTTTTCGAGAAACACGCACTCACGTGTCTCCGTGTCGAGCAGCCAGTGTTCGTTGTCCTCCGCACCGACGTCCGTCTGCCCATCAGGACAAAAGGTGTACTGATTGTAAAACGAGGCCACTTTGATATTCAGAAACCGTGCAATGCGCTCTGCCTCGTCGGGCGTAATCCTGACGTATCCATTGCCTCGGCAGCAATTGCCGCATCGCTTGCATTCAAACTGGGTGACCTCTGTACGATCGCCATGCACAGGTGAATCTTCGTGAGTTGTGCCGGCTTCCTGGTTTTGTGGCGAGTTGTTATGCATCATGCGCTCTGCCAGATCATTTGTGGGGGACGAAGATTTAAGCCCCTCTTATTTATACAGCGGCAGATCCTCCTCCTTGTATTCGATCTTTTGCAGGGTCGGATAGGCCACAATGCCTGCTTCCCCGATTGACCCCGTGACTTCCAGGGGAAATCGTGGGCGTTTAGACCGGGTTTGGATTTCCAGCTGGATGCGTTGTTGATAGTTTAGTTCAGCGATCTGGCTCGAGAGAATGCGTCTGGCCTCCGCATCAATTTCTAATGTGTGTGGATGGGAATCGCCGTGTACGAAATAGTGCGCTTGATTGTTTGAAAAAATCGTAACGCCCTCTTCCGTCATTTCGCTGTTACGACGGTCGCCATCGAACAATTCTTGCTGGAGCCAAAGACCTTTATGATTCCATAGAACTGGCGTTGCTTGAAGAACTGTTTTGGGAATTGTCTGTTCAATAATAGGTGTTCTTTCGATTGCTGCAAGTTCTTTTTTGACTTTCTTCCGTAGTTTTGAGTCCGGATAAAGAGTCAGAATTTCTCTGAGAATGCTCACGCGGGGCTCAGGGGATGGAACTCGGTGGGCAAGCGTGTAGAGATGGCGGGCGCACGTGTTCTCCACACGTGCGATGCATTGTGTAGTCAGCTGGTCAGCCAGCGCGTAGTAGTGCAAAGCCTCTTCGCCACGCGCGTCATTTTTGTAATAGCGGGCGACCTTGGCTGACAGGCGCTTCGCTTGTAGGCTTGCGGGGTATTTGTTGATATAGAAAATCGCCCTGTCAATAATGCTTTCTTTTGACACGGGATTTGCCAGCGCGGTCTTTAGTGCACGCATAGGAATGTCCGTGATACAGATGATCCCCAGGTGCTGTGCGAATTTGTTCTGCTGAGGCATTGTTTCTGATGCCGCCATGTATAGACGTGATTCATTGGTGTGCACACCCAGGAGAAGATACGTGGCCAGGCGATGATGGTAGCGAGCATTCTCGCGGTCGTATGCCGCCAGCGGATTTATAAAAGGGCTTTGAGCCACCTGTTCTGCATGTTGTGCCATATTCGTTTGAGGATACTGTTTGGCTAGGAGGCGCATGCGGTCTGTGAGTTGTTGTGGATTCGCGGGATCGGCTGTGAATAAGTCATGAGCGTATGCGGCTTCGTCGGCAAACTTGCTCGTCGGTACGTACTGAGTAAGGGTTAGTGCGATGCGAGTAATGTCTGCCTGGTCATTGCGCCCCAGAGCATAAAGTAGGCGACGATAGAGGGTTTCCTCGTCGCTTGCGTCTTGGAACAGTTCGCCGTCGAGAACCGTGACCGTATCAATCTGGCGGCGTCGGGTGCGCGAAATATCACGCAGGATATTTAATCTTTGCTTCTCAAATTTTCTGGCCTTTGGGAAGAGATGACACGCTTGCTGAATATAGAAGAGTGAATCGTCGAGACGGCCAGCAGCACGGAGGCGCTTACTCTGTGCTGCGGCCAGGATCGCCTGCTGTGTGCGGCGCTTCTTTTCCAATCGCTCAATATGTCGCGTTAGGATTTCGACTCTTGGATCTTCGGGGTGTTTTTTCAGATAGGTGTTGGCTAGAACAAGGATTTTTCGTTCGCGTGGTGTAATTTTGGAAAACCTTTGGTAGAGGAAAGGCAGATCAAGCGCAAACCGAAACAACGGCTGTAGTCGGGCCGAGATCAGCTGGGAGGTTGATTTAGACAGCCGGTTGAACAAACTGGCAACATGGTTGTAGTAAAGCTCCCACCTGAGTCGAGAGGCACGGTTGAGTTCATCGCTTTGAGCATGTGTTAAAATTCCAGGCTTGAGCAAGGCATCCGGGTGCTCCTTCAAGATTCGTCTGGCCAGCTCAAGGCGAGAAATACGATCAGGCGTACATGCGGCTTGCAGCGCCAGGATATTGTCGTGCAGCTGGTAAGGCAAGGCCACACGGCCTGGCTCAGGCCGCTCGAGGGTTTTCGCCTCTTTATACAGTCGGTCCAGGAGCAAAACATCGCCGGTAAAACTGGCTATAGCGCTGGAACGGACAATCTGGTATGCTGTGTTGGACGTACAATTACCATTGCTGCAAAATTCCTGAGCGAAGCACGCGCAGCACAGCGCCGAGCATACGGCCGCAATAAATACTGGCACAGTAAGCCCAGAGCTACGAGAAGCAAAATGGGAGTGATGGACAACCAGGCACTGCTTGGGCATTGAGTAAGGTACGCTATCCGTATTAAGAGTTTGAAGATGAATTGCTGCAACTAAAATGCAGACAAGGACCCTGATCATTTTCTCAATGGCACTTTTGTCCGTGTGCAATCAGGATCGTCAAGCATATACCACGCATCAGCTAACCCATTCCTGAGTGCCACAATGGTTGGCGCCCACGAAGGGATGAAATCAGCAGCTTGCTTGCCAGGCTATAGTAGCGAATAAGGCACAGCCTGTCTCCAGGCCTCCTCGTTCACGATGAAGTCGCGCTTGAAATAGAGAATGTAGCCGTCAATGTAGTTCCGCTCATCCCATATCCATTGAGCACCTGTGCCGGTCCATTCGAGCACGTTCATCTGGTATGAATATACCACATGATCGTAGTGTGTTCCATACTCGGTCACGGGACGCCACGAGGTGATGTCGTCAGTATGTAGCTCCCAGTCCTCGATTTGCGCGTCTGTGACCAGCCAGTCATTGTCAGTGATAGTTGATGAATCGAGCATGAGAACTTCTGCAATCACGCCGCCGAACAGAATAATATTACGGCACCGGATCGCCAGGGTGTGCCGACCAGGTTTAAGGGTGACCCTGAAGCGCTTGCATCCCTCGAACAATGTGCCGGAGCCAATTGGCTCGCCGTCAAGGTAAGCATTGTAGATGTCATCGCCGTTGATGAGAACCAGAGCGTTCTTCGTGCTTTCAAAGAGGTAGAGCATATCCTGAGCAACCCGGCGACGGTATCTACTATCCGAGTGATCGGCAATCTCTTGAAGTAGAGATTTAGCTTTGTCGGTCTGGCCGAGTTTTAACGCGAGTCGTGCTAGGAGAAACTTGATCACCTCAGAGCGCACAGGGGCTGTGTCGTGGCGGAGGCGTTGTTCGCAGATCTCTGCGGCTTGAGCCGTGTGGCCTTCGCGCTCGAGTTCGTATGTCTGGCGCAAGGTTGCCACATGATCCATAGTATCCACCATGCGGGCGGTCATCCGGCCACGTGCTGGTCCCAGGTAGCCGAATGAATCGCCTGGCTCAGTTTGATACCAGTAGGCGACGCTCGAATAGTCATCCGAGCGGCTGTTGGCGTGGCCGTGTTCGATAGTAACCTGAATGCTGCGCTTGAATGCAATAGGATCATCGAGGTGAAAACGGTAGACGCAGCTCTGGCCGCCTTTGACGTAGGCTTCATAATGTGGCACGCCATACAAGGGGGTCATGTAGGTATGGAGACCCCAGGCGTTGTTAAAATAATCTTCCGTACCGGTGCCATGAAGTGTGGGCGTTATGGCGCCATCAATAAAGATCATGTCATCGCCTTCGCCCCACCAGCCGACAGCACGGCTATGGACGCCGAGGGTGCATCCGATATAATACCCCGTTCCGCAGACGTCGAGGATAGTGTAATTCCCTTGGCCGCGAATGTTTGGCTCCTGATTGACAATATGATCAGCCTGAGCGCGCTGAGCGAGGTCCAAATCCAGGTCAATCCAGCCATCGGTAGGGAATTGCTGGTGATATTTTGCATGAAAGTAAAGGCCAGGAAATGCCCGGCGGCTGGTCTTGCGATAATCAATGTGATAGTATACGGTCACTGGTTGGAAGCCCTCGTTACGCAATTCCACAAGCGCCGAGCGCTTGAAGGGCATTATGAGATAGCAATTCTTGGCTGCGCCGCTATTGGTGACGACAATCGGGCGCGACTCCGCGTCCAGGTTCAATCCATGGGCGCTAAGGAAGAAATCGCCAACAGGGGCTTCCACAGCAGGCAGAGAGGCGCCATCCCAAAAGATGCGCAGCACCACCAGCCGCGAGGCATATTCCTCGCCTGCGTATGTGAGCCAGAGATGGGTTATTTCGCCAGGTCCGCTAAGGCGCGTCAAGGTACTGGTTTGCCCGGGGGCAATCTGTATGCAATCAATGTTCTTCCCTGTTTGATCCCACGATGAGGCTCGCCAGTTGGTGTAAATCGGCTGTGGGGGGAGAGCGTCAAAAATAAGGGGAGAGAAACAATGGCGCCTAGGCATTTTTAACTGTTGACAACCCTGGGTGGGAAGTAGGAAACTACAGATGAATAACGCGTACAAAGAGAGATTGAAAGTCTTATTCTTCATTACCCTTTCCAATGTACAATTATACTCAAGGTGCATGGCCCCGCAACACTGTATGCAGAAAAGTATTTCACGACCCTGGCGATTTATAGAGCGCGGCCGGAAGAGTTTTTTAAAGAGTTTATATGGGAATATCGAGCGTATTTGCAACAACAAAATTGGGGAAAGGGTCATGCGTGGTGCGTCCGTCCAGCAACGAGAGATTGCCACTCCTCGCATCTTTTGCTTACCTGTGAATCCCGGGACAACGTCTAGATGCAGTTGGTTCAGCACAAAAAAGGATTGACTTTGATTCGGGCAGTTTATATTTTTTCTCTGAGTTTCAATGGTTAAGATAAATCTCCACGTTGTGTTCAGCGGCGTCTTGCTTCGCCTCGGTAAGCGAAATGCCAAACAGAGGCTTATGGTGTGGCAGGAGGCAGGTGCGATAGATGCAGGCTAGACGAAAATGTCTAGGGGTTGATCTCGGCTGTAATACGATTAAAGTTGCAGAGCTTGTTTACGAGAAGGGCCAGCTCAAGATCACGAATCTTGCAAGTGCCGAGCTAAATCTTCCCCATCGTGTGTCAGAAAGCGAGCGGAACGATAAAGCCCTAAGCGTCCTCCGAGATCTTCTCAGAAAAAACCGCATAGCAACCAAAGAGGCGGTGTTCTGCATTCCCGGCCAGTCGGTATTTGTGCGTCGAGTTAAGCTGCCCAAGACTACTGACGAGCGATTGGCCCGCATAATTACCTATGAAGCACGCCAGCAGATTCCCTTTCCGCTTGATAAGACTGTCATGGAATATCAAGTTTTTCCGGAGGCCGAGGAGGACGAAGTCGTTGTCCTCATGGTGGCGGTCAAGCGAGACCACATAAACAGTTACATGGAGGTGGTTAAGAGAACGGGGCTAAAGCCGCTCAGTGTTGGCGTGAGCTCGCTTGCTCTGTATAATTACTATATATTTGATGAAGGCTCTTTGTTCGATAAAGTACCAGAGGGTGCTGAGACTACTGGAAAAGGGAAGGTTGACAAGGTGGGGAAGTTAGTGCGTGGTTTCTCGCTCCCCTTTTTGAAAAGAAAGCCAAGGCCGCCGGAAAAACCCGAGGAGGAGAAAGAAGAAGCAGAAGAAAAGCCTGTGGAAGACGTATCTGCCTACGAAGAGGTTAAGGCATACGTCAATATCGGGGCGAGCACGCTGGATCTCTCCATTGCGCGGTTAGGCAAGACTCCTACGCTTGGGTTCACTCGAAGTGTGCCAGTGGCTGGGAACGAAATCACCAAGTGTATCCAGGACAAGTCTGGGATTGAGAGCTTTGAAGAGGCCGATCGGGTCAAGAAGCAGGAGGTCATGCTGCGTACCCCGGAGGCAGAAGAAGGGACGGAGCATGAGCCTGTGAATCAGGAAGCCACAGAAGCCACGATGTTTATCGTTGACCGTTTGATTGCAGAGTTACGACGGTCGTTAGATTTTTATATTTCTCAGCCTGAGGGCATGGCAATTGATGCGATTTACCTGAGCGGAGGGCAAGCACAGCTGTCCAATCTTGACAGTTACATCGAGGAGAAACTGGGCTTGCCGGTTGAAGTTGTCCAGCAGACCAAGAATCCTTCAATCGCAGTGATGGGGCAAGACGGAGAGAAATTGACGCCGTTTCTAATTGCGATTGGACTAGGTCTTCAGGGATTGGGCCTGGCGAATGTCAGTATTGATTTTCTGCCTGTTGATCTTAAGACCCTGCGAGAATTTAAGAAGAAGAATGTGCTGGTTGCAGCGATCGTGGTGCTTCTCTTGGTCACGATTGGGGTCAGCACACAGGTTGGTGATCGCTATATTGAAATGTACCAGCGTCTGGAGACCATAGTTAGGGAAATTATCAGCAAGGAAGGCTTAGGAACTGCGAAGACTGACGAGATAAGAAAGGAACGCGAAACGCTTAAAGACAGGTTTGCGAATTTAGGGGACTCGCTGGCTGATCGTGACTATTGGTTGGAATTTCTAGCGACCATGCAGAAGCAGAAGCCTGCCGATGTGCTGATTGATCTTATAATCATGGATGCCAACGGAAATGTGAGGATACTTGGAAAAACGGAAGATGAGCGGTCGGCGTCGGATTTTACAAAGAACCTTCAGAATGCGCTCGTGAACTTTGATTCGCGCCCCGAGCTTTTCTACATTACGAAAGTTTACGACGAGCGCTATAAAAAGAACGTTAATCAATTTGAGATCAGGATGGATTTTGCCGACAAGGTTTCGCGGGTCAGGCCGCCAGAGGAGACAGCTGCCGGATCGCGGCGTCGCCTTGGGGCTGCTGTACCTGCT
The DNA here is from genome assembly GCA_964454265.1 of uncultured Candidatus Sumerlaeota bacterium. GTDB lineage: Bacteria > Sumerlaeota > Sumerlaeia > MWCT01 > JAUWMI01 > JAUWMI01. The sequence continues at coordinate 67,360 of CAYVXD010000002.1, forward strand.
GTATCAACGCCCGCGCCAGTTCACTATGACCGATAGGATGCTGTGACGGTCGTTCGCGAAGCCCAGGGGCCGTTCAGAAGTCGAAGGGAACGCAGGGATGAATGGACAGTTTCTCTCGGTTCAGGACAAGCTGCGAGGCCAGCTAGATAAGGTGATTGTCATTGTTTTCCTCCTGTGTCTCGTTGGGATTATCTATGCCTACTTGCATGAGCAATCGGTAACCATAGAGCCGCCACCGCGTCCTAAGAAAGAACCCTTGGAAGAATACCTGCCAAACAACGAGTATGAGAAAGTTATCCAACTATTTAATGAAAACTCTGATCTGGAGAAGGACGAATCTTTCATTTCACTGGGCAGGTTCAACGTGTTCGATTATAAAACGGTGCGGGATCACGAGATTATTCTCAAAGAGATGAATCAAAAGTTTGCTCAGGCACAGCAGCTTTACAATGACGACAAATATGAGGAAGCCCGTGGAATCCTCAAAAATATCTTAACAGTCTGGCCTGCGCATATCAATTCGCAAGATCTATTAAAGAAAATTGATGAGCAATTGAGTACCTCGTCATCTCCTTCATCCTAGGCGAGTGCCGGGAAGTTTCCGGCTCAGTTCGATGGCTGGAAGTGGCTGAAAATAGGCAAGTTTCTCATCATCGCAAACAGGTTTTAGGCTTTATTTTGCTTGACATGGGTCTGCACACTGTTAGTATCGCTTGCGTTTTTATGATGTACCTCATCCGTGGCTAAAAGGAGTGCGAAAGTTGGTGATCATGAAGCGTTACACGCCAGGGAAAAAACAGGTTCTGGTACTAATTTCTATTGTCTTTTTTGGCATTTCTTTGCTGATTGCTGCTGATGATAGCCCAACGAACGATCCTGCTTCTTCTCCGGAGCTTAAGCAGATTGCCCAGGTGGATGAATCGTTCGATACGTTGATTGAACAGCGGAAAGCCGCGGAGGTGGCTGAGTATTTGAAGAAGGCGAAAGAGTATTATGACAATGCCGAATTTACATTCGCGTTGATCAACTACGAACGCGCCCTCCGTTTGGACAAGCATAATGTGAAGATTCAGCAGTTAATCGAGGAGTGTAAGTTGCGCCAGGCACAACAGCAGGCATTGTTGGCGGAGATTCCTCTTGGAGCCGAGCGCGACGAATACGTCAAGGAGAAGTACAAAGAAGGCAAACAATTGTATCGCGACAAAGCCTATGAGGAAGCTAAGAACGTATTTGAACAAATCTGGATTATTACAGGCGATTATCGCGCTACAAAGAAATACTTGAAGCGAATCAAAGACCGTCTTGCCACAAGCGAGACACCTGTTGCTGTCACTCCATCTCCGTCCCTCGTGGTTAAGGAGGCAAAAGAAAAGGCAGCAGAGGAAGAGCGCAAGGCAATTGCCTCCCACTTAGATAAAGCCGAGGCGTATTTGAAGCAATCACAGCTTGCTATGGCGAAGGCTGAGGTGCGACAGGTGTTTGAGCTAGAGCCCAGGAACAGGCAGGCGCGCGCGCTGGAGAAGAAGATAAATGTGGAACTGGAAGCAGCACGAGTTGCCGAAACGGAGCGCCTGGAAGCTGAACGCAAGCGTGAGCAGCAGGAAGCGCAGCAGGCGTTAATTGCGAATTTGCTGGCGCGGGGTAATGCGCTCCAGGCAAATCAAGAGTTCAAGAGCGCCATTGCGGAGTACGAGAGGATTCTCTCCATCGATAAGAATAATCAGGAAGCCAAACAGGCTATTGCCCAGGCAAAAACTGCGGAAAAGACTGCGGCAAAAGCTGCCAAGAAAGACAAGGAACGTGCCGAACAGGAGGCCAAGCAGCGCGAGCGTGCGGAAGCACTGATAGCGGAAGGCGATGAGCTCTTCCAGGCAGACAAGTTTGAAAAGGCGATAAAGAAGTATAAGGAAGCATTAGAGATTGATGCCGAAAATACAAGGGCAACAGCGCAGTTGGCAATTGCCCAGGAGGCATTAGCAGCCCAGCAGGCCGCAGTCAGGTTGCCAGAAGAAGAAAAACGTCGTGCCGAAGCCGAAGCGCGTAAGAAGAGAGAACGTGACGAAGCCATTGCTTCTCAGCTTAAGGCAGCCGAGAAACTGCTTGCTCGGAATAAGTTCCAGGAGGCCATTGCCGAAGCCAAAGAGGCGTTAGAGCTCGACCCGGCTAATGTAGATGCCAATGCATTTCTTGCCAGGGCAGAACAGGCAGAAGCGCAAGAGCACGAGAGGCTGTTGAGAGAGCGCGAACAGAAAGAGAAGCAGGAAAAGATCGCCGCGCATCTCAGAAAGGCCAAAGGGCTCCTTAAGCAAAATGGCTATGCAGATGCTATTGCAGAATTCGAAGCGGTTTTGAAACTGGATGCGGCAAACGCAAAGGCGCTGGCCGGTGTTCAGAATGCCCGTAAGAGTCTGGCGAAAGCTGAGGCACGGGCTACCAAAGACGAGCAGAAACGTGCCGAACAGGAGGCCAAGCAGCGCGAGCGTGCGGAAGCACTGATAGCGGAAGGCGATGAGCTCTTCCAGGCAGACAAGTTTGAAAAGGCGATAAAGAAGTATAAGGAAGCATTAGAGATTGATGCCGAAAATACAAGGGCAACAGCGCAGTTGGCAATTGCCCAGGAGGCATTAGCAGCCCAGCAGGCCGCAGTCAGGTTGCCAGAAGAAGAAAAACGTCGTGCCGAAGCCGAAGCGCGTAAGAAGAGAGAACGTGACGAAGCCATTGCTTCTCAGCTTAAGGCAGCCGAGAAACTGCTTGCTCGGAATAAGTTCCAGGAGGCCATTGCCGAAGCCAAAGAGGCGTTAGAGCTCGACCCGGCTAATGTAGATGCCAATGCATTTCTTGCCAGGGCAGAACAGGCAGAGGCGCAAGAGCACGAGAGGCTGTTGAAAGAGCGCGAACAAAAAGAAAAGCAGGAAAAGATCGCTGTTCATCTCAGAAAGGCTGAAGACCTCCTTGGGCAAAAGAGCTATGAGGAGGCTATTGCAGAATTCGAAGCGATTTTGAAACTGGACCCGAAAAATAGAGCCCTTGCCGAAGCTCTGGCTGGTATTCAGGACGCCCGCGAGAGTTTGGCGAAGGCTGAAGAAGCAAAGCCTAAAGAGGAAGAGAAAAGGGAAAAGACAGAAGCTGAGAAAGCGGCACTTGAGAAGGCTAAGGCGGAAGAAGAGGCCAAGCAGAAAGAAATCGCTGCCCATATCAGAAAGGCTGAGGAACTCCTTGGGCAAGAGAGTCATGCAGATGCTATTGCAGAATTCGAAGCGGTTTTGAAACTGGATACGGCAAATGCAAAGGCGCTGGCCGGTGTTCAGAATGCCCGCGAGAGTTTAGCGAAGGCTGAAGAGGCGAAGGCTAAAGAGGAAAGGAAAAAGGCAGAAGCCGAGAAAGCGGCACTTGAGAAGGCTAAAGCGGAAGAAGAGGCCAAGCAGAAAGAAATTGAGAAACTGGAAAAAGCAAGCCTGGAACAAGCAAAACAACTCACGGCCGAGGGAATAGCCCTATTTGATAAGAAGAAATACGAGGAGGCGCTTGAGCGTTTCGATAAGGCTCTGGCTCTTGAGCCACTCTACTCTGAGGCTGTTGTTTACAAGGGGCGTACAGAAGTGGCACTGGCGCAGATTCGTGAAGAAGAGGAGAAAAAGCGCGCAGAGCAACGCCGCAAGGAAGAGGCTATGTTAACGTCGCAGCATCTGACCGCAGAGGCCAGGGAGCTGCTGGACGCAGGGAAATACGATGAGGCACAGGCCAAGCTGGAGCAAGCGGTGGGGGTTTATCCGGAGAACAAGACGGCAAAGGATCTGCTGGCCCAGGTAGCAGCGACGAAAGAGGAGCAGCGTCTCCTGCTGATCCGGAACAAGCTGGCGGATGGGGAACGGTTATATAAGGAAGGGGCATATAAGCTAGCACTCGAGAAATTTCAAGAGGTCTTACAATACGATCCGGAAAATGCCAAAGCCACCCGCCATATTCGGCTTTGCAACACAAGAATCGAAGAGCAAAGGATGGTTGCAGAGAAGGAAGAGCTAAAGCATCGGGCCGAACGGGCTGAAGAGCTTTTTAAAGAAGGGCTGGCTGCCTATCAGGGTGAAGACATTAGGACTGCTGTTGCGAAGTGGCGGGAGGTACTAGCAGCCAATCCTGACCACCTCAGGGCACAAACCTATCTTGAGCAAACCCGGGAGGAATACGAGCGCTTCCTGGCGCGTAGCAAGGAGGTGGAGGACTTTCAAGCCAAAGAAGAAGCTGCGCAGAGAAAACTCGACATGCCGGTAACGATCTCCACTACCGAAACCACCGATTTGAAGGAGTTCCTGCGAACACTCTCGCTAGCAACCGGGATTAACTTTTACGTGGCAGAGGGTGTAGAGGCAAGTGTCTTCGCCAAATTCGACGATATTCCGTTGCGAGAAATTCTGGACTCAATTTTGCTGCCAATCGGATTAAAATGGTCTCGTAAACCTGGAACGGACATCGTCACCGTCACGATGCATTTACAGATGAAGGTGTTTTCATTAACGCCCGAAGAGATTACCAAAGTCAGGGCAATGATGGAGACGAAGTTTCTCCAGAGGATTTTGTGGCCTCCAGATGCGACACCAAAAGTAAAGGGAGTTGAATTGAGGCTGGACGAGCGCGAAGCGCTTTTGATCAGCACAGATTCGAAGTCCAACATTGAGCGGCTGGACGCCTTGCTAAAGGATCTCAAGTACGAGATGGCCCCATCGCTGATCTATCGGAGCTACACTATCCGTCCGGAGCTCGGGCCGAAGATCAAAGCGCTGATTGAGGGGATGCTACAGGCAGAGAGCCGCGCTCCATACAGCAAGGAACGCAAGTTGCTCATCAGCGAGGGCGAGCTCATCGTGAAGGACACACCGGAGAATATTAAAAAGATTGAGGAATTACTGCAAGAGAAGGCATTCATCGCGAAGTTGCGCGAGGACAAGATTCGCGTGGAAACGTATAATGTTGCTCCTGCGTGGATAGAGAAGAATCCTGAGCAGGTACAGCAGTTTGGTGACTATGTTGTTGAAGTGATTGAGACAATGCTGTATGCCAAGACCGGGCGCAGCGCTGCACGACAGGAGGGGCGCCGGCTCTGGTACGACCGCTCTACCATGCAGTTGACCGTTACAGATTATCCTGACAATCTGAAAGCCGTGAGTAAGTTTCTGGCCAGCTTGCCTATGATTGAAAAGCGCAGAAAGTCGGAGATAATTTTTCTCAAGCATGTGAAGGCTATAGACCTGGCAGATCAGTTGCGCCAGGTGCTCGGGCTTGAGCCGACTGAGGCACGAGAAGA
>CAYVXD010000003.1:0-30764 GCA_964454265.1 uncultured Candidatus Sumerlaeota bacterium
AAGAATCCGAAAAATTCTAAAAACGAATTGTCGGACAGCCTCTCTGTCCCCGAAATTCGTCATACCTACTTATCGTGGATGTCCCCGAAATTACAGGTACTTATTACGGACCATAAGGTTTATAGCCCTTTTTCTTTCTTAATAAAAAAAGCAGCGCAATCGCAACAGTAGAACAGAGAGCTGCAATAAGAAAAGATACAATTACTATTTTACCGTAATCTAAAAACCTAAGCGGGATTATGCCACAACGCGTCATAAGGGCCATTGCGCCATAACAAAAAATTGTAAAGAAAACAAATGACATCACTAGCACAATAACCCTGCAGGTATTTATTTCTGCGTTAGATCTTTTTCTCAAAGCTTTTTCTGACAAAATATCTTTAGTATATACGAAAAAAATTACTTGATTAATGGATGATCCGAGCAAAAAAAGCATTATTAGAAAAGCGCTAATATATATGCTGGAATTGCTAGCATAAAAAATTAGCATCCCCAATGCACCGGAAAAGGTAGCAATAAAAAGCCCAAAAAAGTATAAATTTCTGATGCTACTACGCATGGATTCAATTATACTCCCGCTTCCCATAAGCATTCATTCATTCTTCTATCGCGTTCGTCCCTTTCCCTAGTTCGACAAGTATTGCGGAAAAAGGCATCGAGACCGCCCAAATGTGCTGAAAAATCAGCTATATAGCATGCAAAACAAACAGTGGCTGTTATAGCACAAAGCCATGCATTTGTACGGCAAGCGAGATATAGACCATAGGTACAAAGAACGGTCTCACACACCACGAAAAGTGTTGATACTAATGGAGACGCTAATCCGGTTGGATCAGTATAATACATCGGATTTTCATTACAGAATGTATATTGCTTTAATATAATATCGTATCCTAATTGGGTAGGTCTGTTGCTGGTAGACATGAGCCTTATAATTGGATCTATTTGTGTGAACCTTCCAACCAGTGGATCGTACCAGCGTTGCCAGAAGTAGTAGAGGCCGGCGTCGGGGTCGTATTCTTTGGTGGTGAGGTGGTAGCCGGATTTGTCTCCGGAATCCCAGAGCTGCTCTACCTCTGTGGCGGAGATCTTCGTGTTCCATACTGCCACCGAGTCAATCAGCCCGTCGTAATACTGAGTCATCGCATGGGCCACTCCATCCCAGCCGATGCCGAAGTTATCTCCGGTGGTGTAATCCCCCGTGGGTGAGCCGCTGGTGTCGTCTGCTCCGTTTACGTACACCTTCATCGCATCAGACGAGGAATCATAGGTGGCTGCAATGAGATACCATTTACTCGTGGAAAGAGTAGTTGTGCCCAGCGCCTCATACGGTTCTTCCCAACAATCCCATAGCTGCAAACACACTTTCCCATTATTAACGCCAAACCGCCAACCCTTTAACTCAATATCCATGCCAGGTGTGAAGTTGGTCACCACCGGATGAAACCAGCTCGTGGAATCTATCTTCACCCATGCCGCAACGCTGAACGAGCCACTCGTGCTGGGATGTGTTGAAAAGCTCACCTTATCATTCGTGCCGTCAAAGCTGAGCCCGTAGGTGAACTCTCCGGTAGTCCAGCTCGCGCCCGAGATCGTGCCATCGTAATTATTCGAGGTGCGGTCATTGGTTGTTGAGCCTGAGCCTTCAGGGAGATCGTACGCTGCAATCGGGGAATGCATCTCAAGCCGCGCAAAGTCCTTCTGCGTCAGGAGCACGTTTCCAAAACCCTCCTGAACGTAGTTCACCAGTGCCAGCCCATTTTCATCCGTTATGTTCATCACGTTCCCAAGACGATCGTAGTGATAGTAGCGATCCTCGGTGCTGCCGTCAAGAGTTCTTACGTGCATGATGTGTCCAAGCGCGCCCGGCGCCAGCGTATAAGTCTGGTGCGTCACCCAGTTCTCCCCGCTTTTCTTCTTCACCAAGTACGGCGTCAGGCCGTGGTAATAATACATCAACTCCGTGCCGTCTTTCTTAATCCGCTTGAGCAGCCGCCCTTGTGGATCGTAGGTAAAAGTCGTCGCGTATTTACTACCCGTTAACTTTTTCACAGAGGTCAGGCGATTGTCAACACTATAGGAATACTGCCACTCAGGCGGATATTCCTCACCTATTGATGTCAGGTTACCGTTGGCATCGTACGTATACTCTCTATCTCCCTCGGCCCCGCTTCTCGCGGTAAGCTGATTGAGCTTGTTATAGGAATAAGTCGTGATGTGCTTGCTGCCGTCGAAATATACCTTCTGAGTGCGATTGCTGCAGGCGTCGTATGCGTAGCGATAGTAATACTTCGCGTTGCCTGACGAGTTACGACGCCGCTCGCACAGCAACCGATTCGCCTTGTCGTAGCTGTAGGTGGTCTCGTCACCATCACGCAGCTCTACTTTCGTCACGTTGGAGTTCGCGTCATAGTGGTATTTAAGCTGGGAAAGGATTTTGGCGCCCTTGTCGCGGTTGATCATCGAACGCAGGCGATCCATCGAATCGTAAGCGAATGTGGTGTAAGCGTTTGTAGGATAGTCGATCTGCTCCAGCAGTCCGGAGGTGGAATCGTACGTATAGTCCCAGGTATCGTCGTAGCGATTCTCGACGGTCGAAAGCTGGCTCTTGGAAGATTTGAGGTTGTTGTCCCCGAATTCTCGGGTTGGACATCTTCTATTTTGAATAGGTGGCTCCGACAACCCTAACCCGAATATCATAAAAGGTAGTGTACCATTCAATTGAATCGTTCCGAATGTCAATCTGATCAATAGCCTTGTTCGAAATTACAGCTACACAAAAACCTACCGGGAAATGTAGCAAAGTTGGCGGAGACCAGTCGAACCTCAAAGGGCCGCATTGTATTTCGGATTGCCCACCAATATCTGTTGCACGGTAACTGTAATTCCCCGTGCGAGTAAGCCACTCTCTTTCAAACACATGGCCTTTGTATGTTGGTGCTGCCACAAATGTTGTACTGTTGTCTCCGGCGGCCAAGAACCATGTTGTGTAGTCTGCCCCCCAATCTTCAGTCATTCGGTCAAACCGAATGGCTCCAAATTCTCCGTCAGGCGTCTTGAAAATCAAAATATCGTTAACTTCTAGTGAGACCGTGTTAGCTTTTATCTCTCTTTCTCTTGTTTCGGGAAAAGTCCCACCGGTGATCAATTTGATGTTCTCGCCCCAGAACCACCAAGCTGCCATCAAAGCTGCAAGCGCCAAACACATGAAGCCTACTAAAAGGAAGATCTTCTTCATAATAACCTCTTGCCAATGACGCCTAAGCTGAAAATAAAAGGCAGAAAACAATTAACGTTGCTTTATCAGGATTTGCCTGAACAACTTCGCTTTAGTTCATTGAATATCGATATAAATTCCAAACCCAATTTATAAAGTATATATTCATAATTCTGGTACTTCAAAGCTATAAAATCATTTATTAAATACCTAACTATTGCCTTGTTGTTTTGTATAACCCACTGCGGAAAACTTCCGATTATCTTTTCTATCTAAGTACACACTTTTACAAGTACAGTGACGATGCGTTCGTGTGCGAGATGCTTCGTCCGCCACTGGCGGAGTCAGCATGACACCAGTATTGTAACTCTAGGCGAAGAGTCTCACGAGCATTTCAAATAAAATACGTCACTGTAATGATGAATCAGATCACTTAAGCAAGCTACTATCCTCTAATGCCGAGTATACTCAATGATTTTTTCAAACCTGAATCCGTCTCCCCTTCGATAACAACAATATTGGTGCCTCATTGAGAACTCTCAATAAGATACTAAAATCATCTGAATAACAAGAGGCAACTGTTGTTTATTGTTACACATTTCTTCAAAAACGTAACAATCCTAAAAAATTATTAATGAGGCAAATGTATTAGAATCTCAAAATAGTCATCCGGAACGGGACCATAGCAATAACACGTAGCTTCTACATGTAAGAAATTCCAATTAGGATCCTTTATCGTTTTCTTTTCTCCCTTTTTAGCTTTTGGGTCCTGCTCTTCACATTGCCAATGTTTTATACAAACATACTCCAATTGCTCAACCTTTCTCGTATATATTCTACGGCACCTTGTCGTCTCTGGCTGACATGAAGCACCGCGATCTTGACACGCCAGTTTACATGTAACTTTTGCCGTATCACTCTCCTCCCAACTACACTCTTTTTCTTTTCTTTCATACCACGTAGTTTTATGCCATTTACATACATCCAGCCCATCTGGGTCAAAAAAGTTAACGGGATTGTTTCCGCTATAGCTATAAAGGTGGGTTACACGTGACAAAACGTTACGAACAATGGCGTCTTTTTTTATAAATAAACCCAACTCAGGCGTATACCATCTCATATAAAAGTAGTAGAGGCCGGTGTCGGGGTCGTATTCCTTGGTGGTGAGGTGATAGCCTGATTTGTCGCCGGAGTCCCACAACTGCTGTACCTGCGTGGAAGAGAGCTTCGCATTGTATACCGCCACCGAATCAATCAGTCCGTCGAAGTAGTCGCTATACGGAAAGTCCGTACCATCCCAGCCGATACCAAAATTGTCTCCAGTTGTGTAATCCCCTGTGGGCGAGCCACTCGTGTCGTCCGCTCCGTTTACGTAGACCTTCATCGCCCCTCCTGAAGAATCATACGTCGCAGCGATCAAATACCATTTCGAGGTCGAGAGCGTCGTGGTGCCCAGCGCCTCATACGGTTCTTCCCAACAATCCCATAGCTGCAAACACACTTTCCCATTATTAACGCCAAACCGCCAACCCTTTAACTCAATATCCATGCCAGGTGTGAAGTTGGTCACCACCGGATGAAACCAGCTCGTAGAATCTATCTTCACCCATGCCGCCACGCTGAACGAGCCGCTCGTGCTGGGGGGCGTTGAGAAACTCACCTTGTCATCCGAGCCGTCGAAGCTCAGGCCGTAGGTAAACTCTCCAGTAGCCCAACTTGCGCCTGAGATCGTGCCGTCGTAATTGTTGGACGTGCGGTCTGCGGTTGATGAGCCAGAGCCTTCGGGCAGGTCGTACGCTGCGATCGGAGAGTGCATCTCCAGGCGTGCAAAATCCTCCTGCGTCAGGAGCACGTTCCCGAATCCCTCCTGCACGTAATTCACCAACGCCAGCCCATTCTCGTCGGTAACGTTCATCACGTTCCCAAGACGATCGTAATGATAGTAGCGATCCACGTTGCTGCCGTCAATAGTTCTTACGTGCATGATGTGGCCAAGCACGCCCGGAGCGAGCGTACTAATGAAAGTCACTGTCCCTTGGCCTTAGCGATTCTTTCCCGAAAAGCTCGAATCTCGTCTGACTCGTCCGCCGTAGCATTTATGAATTCAGCGTACGAGGAGAATTCCGCTTTCCGAGCTTCGTACTCTTCACGCAATTCCTTCTGTATGCGGCTCTTCATTTCTACACAGTCAAATGTTTTTCTTTTAGTCTTCCCCATTGTGAATCACCTCGAAGGGGCTCAGAATAGTCATTGGACGATAGCCCTGGTTAGCATTCACGCTATTAAATCCCTTGATGCGACTGAAATTAACAATATGTTTGAAATTCTAGCTGAGAATGAGATCTGCTACTGCCACGTGCAGCGCGTCGCTTTCGGAAGCAGGGTCCAGTACATTCGCAGTAATATACTCCCTGGCCAGATTCGCCGCCTCATCACTAATGGCAATCTCCTCTAACAATTGTGGTGGCAGCGCTTTCAAAACCGCCCGAACCGGGTCAGGCGCTTTTGCCAGTTCGCGAAGAGTCTCGGTTGAAAGAAGTAAAACAAACTCCTCTTTGTGAACCCGCTCGAAGAACCGCTTACTCGCCTCGGCGAATTAATCATCCATCGTTCCACCGAATACGGATGTATCCACATAAACCCGAATCCTATGCACTAAAACCCTCGCATCAGCTGCTAATTTATATCATTCCAATGTTGATTAACAGCAATTGGCTTAACGATTCTTGATTGAAAAACGCCGTGAATAAATTGTCAAAATCTTTTCCTTAAGGGAACCATATCGGCCTGGGTTTCGCAACGTCTCATTAAGTAGCCGAACGCCTCCAGCACATTATTCACGAGCACGAGACCATTTTCGTCCGTAACGTTTATCACATTTCCAAGACAATCGTAATGATAATAGCGATTCGTGGTGATAATGGCTTTAAACATCCCGGCACTTATAATCTTGCTTATATCATTGTTTATCCTGCGGTCTGAAGTCAATAAGAAATGCCATAAGTCGAGAGCATTTTACTAATACGAGAACCCATCGGCGGTAACTGTGTAATGGATACAGTGAGGGAAACGAGGAGGTCGGCTTTCAATGAAGGGAAGGCTTTCAAAACAGGCATTTGAGTTTGCGTGCAAGACGATAGAAGAGGCGTGAGCGCATCCGAGCATGATCCTCAAGTGCTTGCCGTACGTGCTCGAGGCCGCTCAGAAGCTGACGCCACATCGGGACGCCACATGCGGGACAGGTTACTGATTACCCTTTTCCGTCCTGGTTTCTGACGTTTCAGACAACCGCTAAGGAGGGCTTCTAGATTCTCTATGAAATTAGTGCCGCCGGTGGAACGACCCGTGTACGTGTTCTCCCTGCTTTCTTCCTCTTGTACCCCCCGCAGCCCCAGCATCATATCCCTGTACTTTACTGCCGCCCGATCATCCGCTCTATTAGCTTGTCAATGTCCTCCAGGCAAGTTCACTTTTGATCTTGTTAATCATGTCTAAGTATTTTTTTGTTTTTTGACAGGATTTACAAGATTTACAGGATTAACAATCCCCTCTATTTATTCTCTGTCGGTATTCTTTGAGCTTTCTTTTTACCTCTACGCACGAGCCGAAATGTATCAACAGCCCAATTTTCCTCACTATGAGGTAGAAATTGTAGATTCTCTAAGCAGTGAAGCGTACAGCTTCGAATATTTTTTTGCTGAAGCATCCCAGGAGAAATCTTTCAGCATAGCGGCTTGCATGAGTTTTTGCCAGCCCGAAGCATCCTCGCGATACATGGTAATGGCACGCTTGACGGTACGAAGCAAATCCTCGGCCTTGTAGCGGGTAAAGACGAAGCCCGTGGCCTTGCCGCGCTGCATGGTTGCAGGCGTAACCGGCGTGATGCTGTCGGCCAGACCGCCTGTCTTGCGCACAATAGGAATCGTTCCGTACCTGAGACTGTAGAGTTGATTCAAGCCACACGGCTCATAACGCGACGGCATGAGGAACATATCGCTCCCTGCTTCAATCCAGTGTGCCAGCCGATTGTCAAATTTGAGATGAATGCCCGTCTTTTCAGGATATTTCTTTCCAATGGCGCTGAACAGTTCGTGGTATTTTGGGTCGCCGGTGCCGATCAGCACAAGTTGCAAGTCCATCTGCATCATGCGCTCAATGGCTTCAGCCAGGATGTCAAACCCTTTTTGATCAGCCAGGCGCGAGACCATGCCAATCACAGGAGTCCTGGGCTCTTCTGGCAGCTGACTGTGGCGTTGAAGCTCGCGCTTGCATACCGCTTTATTCGCCAGGTTCGTCGCGCCATAGGTGGCGGGAATCAGTGAATCAATTTCCGGATTCCAGACATCATAATCAATACCGTTAAGAATTCCAGTGAGCCGATTCGCTCGAGCACGCAAAATGCCATCCAGGCCAGAACCATATTCAGAGGTTTGAATTTCTTCAGCGTACTGCCGGCTGACCGTACTGATCGCATCGGCATACACAATGCCTGCTTTCATTAAATTGACCTTACCATAGAATTCAAGCCCCTCCATATGAAAGAGCTCCCATCCCAGACCAATGGTCGGCAGTGTATCGCGCTCGCACAAGCCCTGATAGGCCAAATTGTGTATGGAATAGAGCACCTTGATGGAACGGTAGAACGAATCTGCGCGAAGCTCCGCGTGGTTCTTCAGGTAAGTTGGGATAAGGGCGGTTTGCCAGTCATTGCAATGTATTATGTCGGGCTGCCACCCAATGCCACGCAACATCCGTAAGGCGGCCATGCTGAAAAAGGCGAAGCGAAGAGGATTATCCGGATAGTCTTTGCCCTCCAGAACGTACAGCTCGTCGCGGTCAAAAAAGCCATCGTTCACAATAAAATAGACCGGAATGTTTGTTCCGGGCATCGTGGAACTATCCACTGCACCTCCATAGCGCGCACTTCCCAATGCGACATCCAGCTCCGGCATCAGCCGCGTCAGCCCGAACTTGCTAGCGTCAACCACCCGGTAGCGAGGCATAACAATGCGGACGTCGTGTCGCTGTTTCGCCAGCGCCTTTGGCAATGAGCCCGCAACGTCGGCCAGACCACCCGTCTTTGCAAAGGGCACCACCTCGGGAGAGACAATCAGAATCTTCATTGTTTTGCTCCTCATCTCAAGCGTTACGCCCCGTTCAATATTCAGCATTCAGCGTCAGAAGTCATTCCAGCAAAGCCCCTAAACTCATCTCGATTTGGCCTCCCCTGCCTGTGGCAGACAGGCCTGAACACAAGAGCATTCAGGAGAATTCGGAATAACTGGTCTTTGTCAGGATTCTTGGACGCATGCTCATTCCCTGTCAAGGATTAAACGTCCCGATTGCTGCTTTCCGCACGCCCACTATGACAAGAGCTAACCGGCTTTTTCGCTTTTGCAGAAGACAGTGTGACCCGTCTGAATATCCGTTGACTTTGCTGTCGGGTTTTCATATAGAATAACGATTAAGAACCAAGAATTTGTGAAGAAGAAGCCAGCTCATCGAGCGCCCATTAACTTTTCCATTGTCTGGTAGTTGCCGCCTCAAATGATTCCCCAGCGTTAGGCGATTAAAGGACCAGTTTTTCTTGTCTGCGCTGAAACGCTCGATCCGTTATGAGTTACATACCACGGTGCGTCTGAAAAAATAAAGGTGCTATATGCCATACAATCCTGCGCGAAACTACGTCGTTCAGAAGAACCTTGAGAGCATTGACCGTATCTCGACGTTTTATGCCACACAGAGATACTTTAACCGCGAGGTCTGGCTGTCGCGCATTTCGCTCTACTATTCCGATTCACCTGACATTTTGAAAATATGCGAACAGGAACTTCGCAAATGGGCCGGCCTGAGGCATCCCGTACTTCCCCAGATAATTGACGCGTGGGCCGAAGAAAACGAGCTGGTATTCGTCGCGAAGGCCCTGAGCGGTACCTCACTTCTGGACTTTGTGAATCAGCGGTTCGTTCCAGAGCTGGAGCTGGCCTTGCAAATCGGGCGCGACATTGCATCGGTCATGGGGTATCTGCACAACCGGGGCATTAGCCACGGGGCACTGGAGCTCGATTCTTTTATTTTAGAAGACGATAAATGGTTGCGGCTCCGCCAGACCAACTTTGCATCGCACATTCAGCAGCTGTTTGATCGTATCAAACGGCTCGAGGTGCCTGATGAAGAGAGTGATCGCCACAACCGCAAGAATGATCTGGCTAGCTGGGGAGCCATTCTGGGTGCGCTATTAACCGGCGATGAGTCGTTCGGCTACAAAAAGCTGGTCGGCAAAAAGGAGCGTGTCATTGAACTCGAGGGTCTTTCAGTAAGAAGCACGAATCCGAAGGTCCCAGTTGCCCTGGAAGAGCTAATTTTGAAATCTCTGGCCATTGGCCTGGACCGGGAAACAGGGATACAGAGTTTTGCGGAAATCGAACAGGGGCTCAGTCAGCTCCAGACGCAACAGTCTCCGTCGCCTTCGCGCGGGCAGGGAAAGGGTGCTGCGTGATGCTCCTGGCTCCGAATGCAATTTTAGGTAATTTCCGGATTCTACAACCCCTTGGCAGCAATACGCTCTTCGAGGATTATCTGGTGGAACATTGTTTTCTTCACACCACATGCCAGCTAAGGGTCCTGACTCATCCAACGCTTTCCGACCTGAATGTCATTGAACGCATTCAACAGGATCTCGTCGTGTTTTCTCAGCTGTCACATCCCAGCATCCCGGTATTCTATACAGCAGATGTTGTTGACAAACTTTTCTTTTACACCCTTGAATATCGGGAAGGGCGGCCATTGTCCGATTGCTTTGCCCAGGAGAAGATTACCTCAGTTGAGAAATTCGCAACACTGTTCCGAATGATCGTTGACATTCTCCACTATTTACAAACAAAGAGCATCAGCGCGGAGCGGCTCGAGCCAGGTGACATTCTATTGAACCAAGAACAAATCGTGATAACGAAGATCAATCTTTTCTCCTCTGTGCCCGAATTGCCAGTATTGCTCGACAGTGCGCTCCGGGAAATACTGCAACAACAGACCGGCCTGTTTTTCCAGCACGGCTCATACCATAGCTTCGCCAATATCCATCAATTGGGCCGCTGGATGTTTGAGACCGTAGCAACAGGGACTCTGGAGGACGCCGAGGCGAATTTGCAGCGCGAAATGGAAGCCTATTTCAGACGAAAGCCAAAGAAGGACGAACCGCTACCACGTCTCATCCCGGATGCGGATCAGCGCATTGAATCGCTTATCCTGAAGACAGGACGCGATAGATACTCGGGCGGGTTTGGCTCTCTACGGGAAGTCATGGGCGCTCTGGACCAGCTGGTATCTCCAAAACCTGCCGTGGAGGAGGAACTGCCCGCATCTGCTGAGCTGACAGAGACTCCTATCTGGGATTTTGAGCCAACCATCGAAGCACCGGCGCCCATCCTGCCACGCCGTGAACATAAGCCACTCTGGAAGGTGATCATTGTGGCGGTGGCAGTACTGGCAGTCGCTGCAGGAATTGGCATCGGCCTTATGTCGGTCTTGCCTGCGCTCCGGGCAACCAATATTGCTCCGACTGCCCGGGCAACTGCGACCAGTAACTTTGTAAAACTGCATGCCGAAGTGGAACTCGACGGGACTGCCAGCTCGGATCCCGACAACGATAAGCTCTCTTACTATTGGGAAGTCGTGTCTCCGGCGGATGCCAAGGTACTCTTCAGTCAAAACAAGACCCGTGAGGCTGGAAAGATTCGCGCCGTGTTCGTGAGCCGCGGGGTTATTAAAATTCAGCTTCGTGTGTTTGATGGATCCAACTTCAGCAGCCCGGCCTATGTTCTGGTCAATGTCTATTAATAATCTGGCCGAGGGAATGGATCGCAGTCGCGGGTGAGCGCTTTCTGAGATAACCGGGATCGTTATTTACTGGCTGGCGGTAGGCTCAACGACCATGAGATAACGGCACGTGCCCGGGCGAGCTTAAGCGTGCCAAAAGAAAGAAGAGCGACGGTTATTACTCAGAGCATCGTATTGGTGTCATTGTATGAGTTATTAAAGTTTCACGCAAAGCCGCAAAGTCGCTAAGAAAACGGAACTTTGCGTTCTTGGCGTCTTTGCGAGAGATTTAAAATCTGTAACCTGTTTAGTACTCTCATTAGTAACTCCTCTACGCCAAAGGCGCACAAAATGCCGCGTGGGACAGGAAACACAAAAGTATTTCTTATGCAGAGTCCGCATGCCTGGACTGGCGTGTGGCAGCGGCCCCACCATATTGTTTCACGCCTGGCCCGCATGTATCCTTGTTACTATATCAACTCGCAATATCTGTTCAACGTTTGGCGAGCACCTGGAAAGTTCCTGCGGGAGCGACGCATACGGGTTCATCAGAATCTTGAGATTCAAACGATTCTTTTGCTGAACGGCGAGCGCTTTAAAGCCATCCGGTCATATAACAAGCGGCACCTGGCTGCGGCATTTCAACGTATTGCCTCACAGTATCAGGCAGACCAGATCGTGCTATGGATTTACAACCCGCATGAGTCGCACCTGGCCGACACGGTGCCTCATCGAACATTGGTCTATGACATCATGGACGAGTACGCAGGGTTTCCCTGGTCGCCTCCTAATATCGAGGCTGAAGAGCGGAAGCTGCTGGAACAGGCTGACGTAGTCTTTGCAGGGACGAAGGCGCTCCATGACGCCAAGCGCCAATTTGCCAGGAAAATTCGCTGCCTGCTCTCTGCTGTGGAGTTTGATCATTTTCACCAGGCAACACGTTCCGCCACCCAAATTCCAGAGGACATGCGCGGAATTCGCGAGCACGCCGAAGTGGTTCTAGGCTACTACGGCATGGTGGATATGCGGATTGATCAAGGCCTGCTCGCGGCAGTCGCACAGGCGCATCCGAAGTGGGCCATTGTGCTGATCGGTCCACGTGTAGGTTCATTCGACCGGCTTGAACGCCAGCCCAATGTCTACTTCCTCGGCCAGCGAAGCTATCAATCCCTGCCAGCATATACAAAAGCCTTTGACGTCTGCATCATCCCTTTTGTTAGTGACAAACTGACTACACACATCAATCCCACGAAGGTACTGGAGTATTTTGCCGCGGGGAAACCTGTGGTGACCACATTTATTCCGGATATCCAGGAATACTATCGAGATATTGCTTACATTGCGTCTGATAAAGAGGGGTTTTTGCGTAGTCTTGAACTGGCGGTGAGCGAAGGCAAGCAGGAGGGTGTGCGGGTGAAACGCGGTGTGGATGTTGCGCGCCAAGCCTCCTGGGACACAGTGGTCAAACAAATGCTGGAAGACCTGGGGCTGGAAGCCACGCCGTAAGCCCAAACACCTGGACATTGTGAGTGTTTGCAGAATACGAAAAGAAAGGGGAGATGGTCGTATCATCTCCCCTTTGATTCATCGGCCAGATTGAAGCCCTGCCTTAGTAGTAGAGCTGCCAGTTGCTCGCGTCGGTGACGAGACCACTGGTATACGCAAGAATTCGGCCGTTCATGTCCGTAATGCAGAGCAACGTATAAGTCCCTTTGTCAATAGCTACACTGTCTCCAATAGAGCCAATTGCACCGCCAGAGGAATCCGAGCCGTCAATGGACTGGAAATTGTACTGGCCGAGTGGCCTGGGCGCTTCTGGTCTTTGTCTACCACTATGACATCAATCATGAAGACGACAGCATGCGCTCCAGGAGCCGCTTGAGGCATTCCTCGCAGGTATCTACGTGATATTTTTCGTAGGCAATCTTCATGTACTTGCGGGCTTCCTGTTTTTGCCCGAGTGCAAGATAGCTGAGCCCCAGATAGTAATTCGTTGAATAGTCCTCCGGCCCTTCGACTGAGCTGCGCTTGAGCAATGTCTCAGCGGTATGGTAGTTCCCCAGGTGATAATAGCACAAGCCCAGGTAGGCGGAAAACAAGGGATCATCCCGATAGAGGGAAGTCAATTCGAGGAATTTACGCTTCGCTTTGCTATAGTCATGCATCTCCATATAGGCAATGCCCTGGACAAAGTGGGCCTCTTTGTTGTGGGGATCGAGTTGGAGAATGAGCCGAAAGACCTCGAGTGCACCTTGTGGATTACCGTAGTGGAGCAGCCGGGAGCTGCGACGAAAATAGTTTCGGATCAGAAAAAAACGTATCACCCGATTAAGGAGGGGCAGATGCGCCGTGCGTTCGTACCAGCGCCGAAGCAACAGCCGACGCGACATCGTTTCTTCCAGCCCGGGTGGTGGGAACCGATCCGGATGCTTCAGGAGTTCTTCCTCAAACGTCAGGGATAGGCGACAGAGAAAATCCACATTGTGACTGATGCCATCGCGGCGGAGGCGCTCGAGCGCCTCGCTGGTGTGGCCTTGCTTATACATGGCAAGGGCCTGATAATTCTGCGCGAGCTGGTTCTCTGGCTGAAGCGCCAAACAACGCTCCAGCACCTGCACAGCATCGTCGTAGCGGCCCCAATCAAAATAGACCTGCCCGAGAAAGAGATAATAGGAAGGGTTTTCGGGCGAGAATTCCAAAGCGGTATTCAGAGCCTTTTCGGCTTGATGAAACTCTCCCGCCTCTACGGACAGTCGTGCGATCTGCAAGTAGAGTTGGTGCTCGGCAGGGCGCCGCTTCAGAGCCTCGCAATAGAGCGTGATTGCCTTCTCATGTTGCCCTTTTGCAGCTAGCTTATCGCCTTTGAGAACCAGTTGTTGGGTAGCCAAAAAATTGAGCACGGTGCTGTCTCCGTTTTATGTAGAGTTCTCCCCGAGGCAAACCATCCGGCTTCAATATCTAAGAAAGCGAGGTTGCGTAGTTTTGCTTTGCAATATATGGAGAGGTAAGATATGAGTCAAACATTATTTGCTTGTAGCATACGGGTAGCACTGTGATGTCCGGGTGTTTAGTACCATCCTGTTCGGAGAGAACAATAAGGTAGCATCGGGAGCCACCACGGTGCGTGAGCGGACACGGTGATGAAGAGAGGCCGCTATGTTCTGTGCGCAATTCTTCTGCTGGCCACTGGCATACGAGTGGGCCACCTGCGCCATTTCTTCTGGATTGATGAAAGTTTCTCCGCAGCACTCGCCACGCAGGATTTTAAAACAATTGCGCGGCTCAGTGCGAAAGACGTACACCCACCCCTCTATTTCTGGACGCTCCGGTTATGGAACTTGGCTGGGCTCCAGCTGTTCGGCACCTCACCCGCAGCTACAACTATACACCTTATTGACTACCGGCTTGGCACGCGGTCGGCGCCAGCCGAATTTGTCGTTAGCGAACAAGGACGCGAGCCTGCCGCACTGGCTGATGGGATTCATCCAGCCTTGTGGGAAAGGTATATGCTAGCCCCGCTCTGGTTTCTTCGACTGCTCAATGTCCTGGGGGCGCTTATCAGTATATGGCTCCTATGGATTCTGGCCACACGTCTTTACCCTGACAAGCCGGGTATCGCAGTGTATGGCTGTTTGATATTCGCCTGTTCTGGCTTTGCCATTTTCTGGGATACGGTGATTCGAAGCTACTCATTTGTTGCGATATTCATTCTCGCACTCCACCTCGTGTGGCCTCTAATGCCGGGTTCACTTCTCGGGCGTATTCTGTTCTCTACAGCGCTCGCTATCTTGCTTCTCCTGAGTTACATGACCAGCTATATTGCGCTTTTCTTTCTTCCAGCGTATGGAGTGATGATGGTGCTGCAAGCCACGCCAGGCCGCAGGTGGGCCTGGTATGTTGCCCCCATTCTACTCAGCGTAGTGCTCTTTATACTAGTCTGGGGAAGTCGCATGGCCCACCAGCTAGGGCTTGGGCCCTCTGCTGGAGCACTGTCGCTGACCTCCTTTTTGCCGGAGCTCCTTCACAACGCGGCTGTCTGCATCTCGCTCTTCTGGCCTTTGCTCTTCTCCTATGCACCGTGGATGGTGCTCAATGCCAGCACCTCGCCAATCTTATACCATGTGGTGTTTCTCCTTTTCTCCATAACAATTGGCTTCGGAATATGGCGTTATCGAAGAGGCCTGAGCACATCTGACGGGCTTGTGCTGAGCTCGATACTGGTACCATTTCTTGTGCCAACGGTGGTGGATGCCCTGCGCCCGGGCCTACTGCCCCTAGAGGCGCGCTATTTCTATCCCATCTTGCCCTTCTTTGCTCTCTTCCTCGCAGCAGGGCTCTTGGAGATCAAGGCTGCGATCCTCAACCGTATGGTAAAGGAGACACACAGGAAAAAATCTACTTGAAAGCACCCAGAGGGTCTGATAGAGAAATTTTGGTTTGCATGGTGCAGCGGACTAACGTGCGGTTTTTTGTTACCGCAATAGTATCGCATGACCATGCACCCCGCGAGTGCGTGGTATGTCTTAGTGGATATACTGGGAGGCCAGGAAAACAAATTCTTCACACTGGCTGGTTTTGCATACCCAAGCACCGGCTGTTTGCAGGAGTTGGGAAAGTAAAATTCTCACTTTGTAAAAAGGAGCGGCTGCTATGAAAGTGGTTTTTAAAAAAGAGGATCTGGCCTATGCGACCAGCGTGGTGCACCACCTTGTCCTTCCGCAGAGCCCTCTGCCAATCCTCGGCAACATTCTCGTCCGGGCGTCGGAAAAAACAGCCACATTTATTGCCAGCGACATGGAGTCGTGCGTGAAGTGCGATGTCGCCGCAGAGACTGCAGCGAAAGGGGAGACGACGATTCCGGCGTCAACCTTTGCCGAAATTGTGCGGGAACTCCCGGATGCCAGTATCACTATTAGCCTGGAAGACAAGCTGGTGAAGATTAGCTGCGAAACAAATAACTACTCCCTCACAACAATGCCAACGGAGGATTTCCCTCGCTGGCCTGATGTCGAGCCGCTGCTCTCATTTGAGATGCCCCAGAAGACTTTCAAACAGGTTATCAATAAGACGCTATTTGCGGTGCCGCAAAAGGACCCGCGCCGTGTGCTCTTAGGGGCCTACATGGACATTAAGGATAAGGTGCTGAAGTGCGTGGCCACCGATGGCAAAAAGCTGGGCTTTATTCAGGTCGAGCCTGAGCGCTGCGAAGGGGGCACAACGGCGTCGGCCATTATGCCGCAGAAAATTCTGTCGGAGCTGCAGAAAAGCCTGCGCGATGAAGGAACCCTTCGCGTCACACTCGGACAGCGCCAAGTTGCCTTCGATTTGCACAACGTCCTTTACGTCTCCAACAAGATCGAAGGAACCTACCCCAACTATGAGATGGTGATCCCGAAAGATTTTGTGCACCAGATAACGCTCACCAAGGAGGTGTTCATCCAGGGCATTCGCCGGGCCGCCATTATCTCGGAGGAGAAAAATAATTCGATTCTTATCAAATTCCGGCCCAACGAGGCATTTATCTCTGCAATGACTTTTGACATTGGGTCGTTCGAAGGTTCCGTGCCTGTGAGCTACGATGGAAGTGGTTTCGACATCGCGTTCAACTACAAGTACCTCCTGGACGTCCTGAGGGTGATTGATACGAAGGAAGCCATCATGAAGGTAAAATCACCCAGCGCCCCGGTTATTTTCAACGAGACGGACGGACAGAACGCCCTGTACCTCGTCATGCCAATCAAGCTGGCAGACCTGGAGTCCAGAGATACAGAGGAAGAGGGCAATGCATAACCCTGGTGAAAGATGCCGCATGAGAATTTCTTGTGGTTTGTAATATTGCTTACAGATAGCTGGGTATACCAGAGCGATACTCAAAATTGTATTGTTTGTCGGAAAGCATCATACAAATCGGGAATAAAATCTCATGAAAGACATTTTGATTCTGGCCGTTATTATCCTTGTCTGGTTCGGCCTGCAAAAATTCGTCCTGCCCAGGTTTGGCATCAGCACCTGACTGTCCGAGAGCTGCCGTGTCGAGGATCGACGCGAAAAAAAGCCAACTGATACCCCCGTTTCGGAAACAGAGAAACACGCAACAGCAACTGAAGAGGACGACTAACCATAAAGGAAAATTCTGGCGGTTGCCATACATAAGAGGGGCAGCATAGCTGCCCCTCTTTTTTTGGTGTCCATCTCCCTGCACTTCTACGAACACCCGGCTTGGAAAGTCTCTGTGTCTCTGAGACTCTGTGGCTATTCTTAATCCGAAATTCTCCCATTGGTTGTAGCTAACAGCCGCATTAGATGATGGTACTTACCAAAGCTTCTTTTTTCAGAAAAGACTTGACGTGGATTTAATAAATTCATAAATTAGTTTTTGTAAAACAAAAAGGAGTTGTGCCCTGGCGGGGTTCGGCGTGTTATGCCCACAACGCGACAGATAAAGGTTCTTATGCGGAAACAATATATACAATAGTTGGTCAAAAGAACGGAATTATCGCAGTAGAAAACAGTTCTCGTTTCTGATAATCTAGAGCACATGAATAAAAACAGCGTACCACAAGGCATTCAAGAAAGAACAAGTCGGGCTGTAGCTCATTACTGGGCGACACGAACGGCGCAGCAGCGTCGGCAACAGCAGAGCGGTAGGGCGGACCAAGGACTTCGCAGTGCTGTCACCGGCGGTGCCCAAATGGATGGCTTCATTCAGCTCTTCACCAAGCTGATCACAGATACGGGACTGCCCCCCGAGTGCATATACCGAAAGCGATGCTTAGAACTCCCCGGCTTCTTCCGCCCCACAAAGGAATGGGACCTTCTTGTCGTGAAGGACGGGAAATTGGTCGCTGCAATTGAGGCTAAATCACAAGTCGGTCCCTCTTTCGGCAACAATTTCAACAACAGAACAGAAGAAGCGATGGGAAGCGCCCTGGACCTCTGGACTGCTTACCGAGAGGGTGCATTCCACACAAGCCCTCAGCCTTTTCTCGGATACTTCTTCATTCTTGAGGACTGCGCATCGTCGCAACGCCCCGTCAGGGTAAAAGAGCCTCACTTTCCTGTTTTCCCAGAGTTCAAAGATGCTTCATACATGAGGCGATATGAGTTGTTTTGTAGGAAGCTCATGCGCGAAAGACATTACACAGCAGCGGCTTTCATCGCATCTGATCGGGATAGCGGCCCACAGGGGATTTTTTCAACCCCGGCGAACGATCTTTCAATGCTACAATTCGCGCAGTCTTTGACTGCGCACATCGGAGCCTTTTGCTGACCCATGCAGAGAACTGTCCACCGGCTAATAAATGGCGATGCTAGAGACCTCTCCTTCCTGCCGGATGAGTCTGCTCACCTCGTAGTCACTTCACCCCCCTATTGGAATCTCAAGAGATACAACGAGAATCCGGACCAACTAGGTCATATCGAGGACTATGAGGCTTTCCTAAATGAACTCAACCAAGTCTGGGAGCATGCGTATCGTCTATTAGTCCCCGGGGGACGTTTGGTCTGCGTCGTCGGTGATGTGTGCGTATCCAGACGACGTTTTGGCAGGCATTTGGTTTTTCCCCTCCATGCAGACATCTGCGTGTTGTGCAGAAGGATCGGGTTCGACAATCTCAACCCGATTGTATGGTACAAGATCGCTAATGCGTCATACGAAGTAGCTAAGGGATCAAAGTTTCTGGGAAAGCCATACGAGCCAAATGCAATCATCAAGAACGACATCGAGTTCATTCTCATGCAGCGGAAGCCCGGGGGGTATCGAAAGCCAACCAATGAGCAACGCTGCGAGAGCATGATCGACAAGAAGGACTTTGGTCGCTGGTTCCAGCAAATCTGGAACATACCGGGAGCATCGCTAAAGAACCACCCCGCTCCGTTTCCCCTCGAGCTAGCATCACGATTGGTACGGATGTTCTCTTTCACGGGCGATACTGTTCTAGACCCTTTTTGTGGATCAGGCACCACGATGATTGCAGCCTTGACGTACGGACGAAACAGTATTGGGATTGAGATCGACCCGGAATACTGCCGAATTGCAGCACGGTATCTAAAGGCAGAGAGTCAGGACCTATTCACCGACACCGAGTTAATATTCGAGAAGGCAATAATCCGGAAACATCTTTGTGAAGTGAAGGAGGATCGAGAACTTTACCGAGTCAGGCCAGCAAAGAAGCGACTCCAAGAAAATGACGAACAGTGAAATGCAGCTGACGCGCGCCGCTGATTTCACCCGTTAGGTGTCAAGAAGGAACTCAGGAGGTGTTTCAATGAATAATCAATACACGGCAGTAATAAAAAGGGAAGGCGACTGGTGGATCGGTTGGATTGAGGAAGTGCCTGGGGTGAATTGTCAGGAACGCACTCGGGAACAGCTCATGGAAAGCCTGAAGGTTACCCTGAAAGAGGCATTGCAATTTAACAAGCAGGATGCGCTGACCGCCGCTGGTACTGATTTTCAGGAAGAGAAAATCCCTTTATGAAAAGGACCCAATTCCTCAGGTATCTTCGCTCTCATGGTTGCGAGCTTGTAAGAGAAGGCAAGCGACATTCATGGTGGCACAATCCGGAATTGCATAAACGGTCGGCCGTTCCGAGGCACTCTGAGATAGTTGACACTCTTGCACGGAAGATATGCAGAGATCTTGGGATTCCGCCGGTGAAATAACACTTAGCAAAACGCTGCAGCCGGCGGCGTGACGGCGACGGCTGAGCTTGAGTGTTATGCACCGGTCATTCTAGCAATTGTTGGGTATAATTCAAGATCAATGGTAGTATCACTGAAAGATATTGTAGATGAACTTGAGACTCTCTTCGATGAGTCCACAGCTTATCTCAACCGATGTACCGGTAAGATCATTACCGTAACCGATGAAGATATGCGCCTGGTTGAGGAAGATGATGAACCAGACCTTGATGAACTTCCAGAGTGGCAGCGTGATTGGCTTCCAAAAGTAAGAGAGGTCTTGAAATCAGAAGACTACATCGCTCTGCCAACGAAATTCGATATTCACGAGTACGAGATAATGAAACGGTTCTGCTTATCAATTGAGGATGACATGTTGCGAGACGATCTACTCGACGCTATACAGGGCAGTGGTGCCTTTCGACGATTCAAGAATATGATCTACCGCCGAGGTATCCAGGATGCCTGGTACAGCTATCGGAGGGCTGCGTTAGAGGAAATTGCAATTGAATGGCTTACCGAACACGGGATCGCTTACAGATGACGAAATACAGGTAAGACAATCTGAGACCGTGCCTAACAAAGCATTGCAGCAGACGCCGCAAGGCGCTGCCGCTGACTTCAGTCGTTAGGATGGCCAAGAAATCACCAGAGACGGCAGGGACTATGAAGTCGAACGTCATTCCTGAAGATGTCAAGAAAGAAGTTCAAGAAATCGTTGACCGGTTCAACCGCGAGAATTCTTCTAGCGATGACTGCTTCTATTCGGTAAGATTCAAAGGCAAGCACGCCTATCTTCACCGATGCGACTATGGCCTGGTTGGCCCGATATGCCGTTTAACTTACACAGGAGAGATGGATGCTTGGGAGTTTGCCATATTCAAGTGGAGCTCGGAAAGATACGATCCAGATGAGTGGATATTCCCGGGCATCGTCTATGTGGACGGAACTATTGAAGGGGCAATGAAGGCCGGACTGGAAGCATACCCGCCATAACAACGCGTCGGGAATTCGGGGACCGGGAACCCTGGGACGGCGAGTGTATTTTCTGAGGCGTGTGAGAGAATGGAGAAGCGTAAAGACTGCAGCAAGGCCAGTCTAAACCGCAGGAAAAAATGAAATTGCCCTTGCTGTCCCCGCATTTCCCGCGCAGGGCAAAATCCTGGCGGCAAGGCGTAAAAAAGAGAGATCAATTGCTGATCCCTCGTTTTTTTAATTCGCGTCTACCTACGCTTTGACTGTTACTCCACCGCTGGCGTGTCTACGAGGATCTTGCTCCGCTCAGTGGCGCGGAACCGAATCTCATCATTCTCCAGATAGGCTTCGACGTCATAGTTCTCCGGTATAGTGCCATCAATAATCAGGTGTGAGAGAGCGTCTTCGATATAACGCTGGATGGTCCGCCGCAGTGGGCGCGCACCATACTCTGGATCATAGCCTTTGTTCACCAGAAAATCCCTTACCTCTTCACTGATACGAATGGTGATGTTTTTATCAACCAGCCGCTCATTCACCTTCCGCATCATAATGTCAACGATCGTTTTAATAGCTTCAATACTGAGAGGGCGAAATACAATAATTTCGTCAATCCGGTTCAGAAATTCAGGATTGAAGGTCTTCTTGACCTCAGCCATGACCTTCTCTCTCATGGCTTCATAGCTCGCCTCCTCATCCTGTAAGTGGAATCCCATGCCGCTGACCTTTCCGATGCGCTTCGTCCCGATATTGGATGTCAAAATGACCACGGTATTGCGAAAATCCACCACGTGGCCCCAGCTGTCTGTCAGACGGCCATCGTCAAAAACCTGCAGCAGAATGCTAAAGACGTCTGGATGGGCCTTTTCGATCTCATCCAGGAGTACCACGGAATACGGCTTCCGCCGCACCTTCTCGGTCAGCTGCCCTCCCTCTTCATAGCCTACGTAACCTGGCGGTGCTCCAAGTAGACGTGAGACCGAGTACTTCTCCATGTACTCTGACATATCAATCCGCACCAGGGCATCTTCGTCGCCAAACAGGAACTCTGCCAGTGCTTTAGCCAACTCGGTTTTCCCTACGCCAGTTGGGCCGAGGAAGACGAACGACCCTGTGGGACGTACGGGATCCTTCAGGCCTGCGCGAGCCCTGCGAATAGCTTTCGCGAGAGTGCCAAGCGCTTCGTGCTGACTGACTACCCGTTTGGAAACCTCGGCTTCCATCTTCAGAAGCTTCTGCGTCTCTCCCTCTTCGAGCTTCAGAATCGGAATCCCCGTCCATTTGGAGACAATATAGGCAATATCTTCTGGGCCAATTACCTTCATGTAATTCTTATTCAATTTCTTCTGATGCCATTCGCGAAAGAGTTGTTCTTTGCGGCGAACCAGCTCATCGCGGAGGTCTTTGACTTCCTGGCACTTTTCAAATTCCTGGGCGTTCTTAAGCTGGCGCAGCTGTTCGTCGTAATCGACAATCTGCTTCTCGATGTCTTTGAGTTCCTGGGGTTTGATGTTAGCCTGGAGTCGTGCGCGCGATCCTGCCTCGTCCATCACGTCAATGGCTTTGTCGGGAAGAAAGCGGTCAGTCACGTAGCGCTCTGTCACATGCACTGCTGTGTGGATTGCCTCGTCTGAGATAATCACGCCGTGGTGCTGCTCATAGCGGCTGCGCAGACCCTTTAGAATATCCACGGTCTCTTCAATCGTTGGTGGATTAATAATGATCGTCTGGAAGCGGCGCTCCAGTGCGCCATCCTTCTCGATATATTTGCGATATTCCTCCTGGGTTGTTGCGCCAATGCACTGGAGCTCACCTCTTGACAGTGCGGGCTTCAGCATGTTCGATGCATCAATAGCACCTTCCGCGGCGCCTGCCCCCACCAAGGTGTGGAGCTCGTCAATAAAGATCACCACGTCTTGTGACCGACGAATCTCCTGCATGATAGCTTTCAAGCGTTCCTCGAATTGGCCACGGTACTTCGTGCCTGCTACAATAGCCGCCAGATCGAGCGACAGCAGGCGTTTGCCAGCCAAGAGCTCCGGGATGTCGCCAGCCACAATCTTCTGAGCGAGACCTTCAACAATCGCGGTTTTGCCGACTCCTGGTTCACCCAGAAGAATCGGATTATTCTTGGTGCGCCGACACAGTACCTGAAGAATCCGCTCGATCTCGTCTTCCCGACCAATGACCGGATCGAGTTTTCCTTCGCGCGCCAGCTGAGTCAGGTCACGTCCGAAGGTATCCAGTGCCGGGGTACGCGATTTCTCAAAGTCGCCTTTCGACTTAGCACCCGTACCACTATTACCTTCAATGAGGTTAAGAACTTCGCGCTGCACCTTGGCGAAATCAATGCCGAAATTCTTAAGGCATTTCGCGGCCAGCGTATTCTCCTCTTTGATCAAGGCCAGCAAGAGATGCTCCGTGCCGATCCAGCTATGCTTCATCTGTTGGGCAATATATTTCGCTGTTTCAGTAACCCGCTTGGCTTCGGTATTTGGCGGAAATAGGCCAACCGGCTGCCCTTTCCCAACATCCATCATCCGCTCAAGCTCCATCTTCACGTCTTCGAGATCAATCTCAAGATTATGGAGCGTCTGCACCGCCAGACCGTCGCCTTTGCGAATAATGCCCAGGAGATAATGTTCAGGGCCGATGTAGTCATGTCCCAACCGGCCAGCCTCGGCCTTACTCATACGAATGACTTCTTTCCAGCCGGGGGTATATGGGGCCTTTTCCAGCATGAGCGCACACTCCCCTCATGTTACAATTTTCACAAATACCTCGCACTTCACACTGTTAAAAGAATCAGGTATTAGAATATCAGCCCTACAGCAAAAGTCAATTGTCAAATCGTAACACCGAGCTTTGCATAACCTATGAGGCAGGAACCTGGGCGACTGGACCACATTTCAACAGACTGCTGTGACTAGAAACCGAAAAGGGCAAAAAAAGGAAAACAGTGTATTAATTATCAGAGACGATACCGTGAAAGCGCTTGCGCAGCAGGCCAGCTCTTGCTATGTCGCGGGCCTCGCTCCCAACGTTTCCTCCTTCCCTTATATCCAGATGTGCAGGCTGAATTTCAATGATCAGCTTGTTCAACTCGCTATGAGTAAACGAGGAGAAATATCCTCGGTCAATCCCCAGTCGAATGCGACTAAGCAGTTTCATTGCCTCGGACGAATCAATCATGCGGGCATTACTGAGCACTGCGTAGGAACGCCAGATCGCGTCGTCAATTGCGTTACTTTTCTGGGCAAACAGCTGCTCGCGCGCCTGTTGTTCCCTGGTGAGAATCTGTGTCACGACCCTGTCCAGAATCTCAACAATTTCTTCTTCGCTCTTACCCAGGGTCACTTCATTGGAGATTTGATAAAAATCACCTATGTATTCCGAATGCTCTCCGTAAAATCCGCGAATGGTCAGTCCATAGGGCTGAACAAGAGACAGGATCTTATCAATCACCTGGCTTAACGCCAATCCGGGCAGATGCATCATAACGGATACGCGAAGGCCAGTGCCCGTATTCGTGGGGCATGTTGCGAGATAGCCAAATTTTTCCGAAAATGCGTATTCTACCGACATCTCCAGGCGTCCATCAATTACATCAATTGCTTTCAGCGTATTCTGGAGTTGAAGACCGGCCATGATACACTGCATCCGGATGTGATCTTCTTCGTTCACCATTACTGATTTGTTGCGCTCATGGCTCAGGTAGACAATGCGGTGCTCCCCCCCTTTTTCTAACTCTGCACTGATAATACGGCTCTCCTTCAGATAGCGGCGTTCCAGCCGCGGGACCTTTGCAATGATGATTCTATCACTGGCGCCTAGTACGTCCTGGCTGGCGATAGCCTTATCAATGGTTTCGACAATCTTTGCAAGCTCATCGGGCTTGGCGTAAGGAGCAAAGGGAAGTCCCATAATGTTGCGGGCGTAGCGCGACCGCGTAGAGACTACAATATCCATATACGGTCCGGAGGTCTCAACCCATTTATGCGAGTCAAGAACCATTGGATTGAACATATCCCAGCCTCTCGACAACCACTATTCCTTGGCCTGATTCTCAAGGGATTTGATCTTATCGCGCAACTGGGCAGCTAGTTCAAAATTATCCTGCTCGATCGCCTCTTCCATCTGCTTGCGGATCTGCCGAATGTCCCGCTGCATCGTGATCCTGGACTGAAAGCGCTTTGGCACCTTGCCCTGGTGGCGCGTACTCCCATGGAACTTACGCAAATCGGCAAGCAAATGTTCGCCAAAACTGTCGTAGCAGTCGGCACAGCCAAGGAACAGGCTTTCACGGTATGTTGCAAACGGCAGGCCACATCCTCGACACGTGATGTCAACGTCCGTAGTATGCTTCTTCTCTTTTTCATTGGCAAGCAGGCCCGCCAGAATACTGTCAAGATTCGCCTGAGCTCCCGCCAGCTTCTTCTGGTACGGGCTGATTTCCGCGGCGCAACTCTGACAGAGGTTCAACTCCTCCACGCGCCCATTTACGATACGAGTCAGCTTGACCGTAGCGAAACTCTTATTACATTTCATGCAGATTACTTTATTAACAAACACAGCGCAACTCTGCCCTTTCTCATTACAAATTTGCCAATCGGGTCAAGCGCCTTAACCGAAATCTAAATTTTTGTACGCATAGCTTGCACAATCTAAAAAATACTCTTTTGTATTTACCAACTCAGGCGCCAAAGGTCAAGTGCGAAATGAGCTTCACTGTTGCTGACAACATGAATATGTTCCTATAGATTCCACACGACGTCCCGCTTCCATTCTACCTTATTCTGAAGCGCAGCCTTTGGATGATCGCTCCTCTAAGTTAGCATCAAAGCAGAGCCAGCCAAATGTTCACCCTCCCCTGCGGAGGTGATTATTCGTTGACTTTATAGCAAATCCCTCCGTATTGTTGCTCAATAAATAAACCAGCACCATTATTGTGCAAGACCCTGCCTTCATCAAGAAAGGCGACTGCCTTGGGTGACGTCATTGCCTTCATCTTCTCTTCGTTCACGTGGTTTGATGATAGCATGCGGTGGTGGCTTGCTTGCGAAGTCATCGGCTTCGTAGCCCTGCCGATCGTCTTCTGGGTTTGCCGAAGTTTGCCAGACCGAGGGTATCCCCTCACCAAGTGCTTCGGCATTTTCTGGCTCATGCTTCTTAACTGGCTGCTGTGCGGCTATACGCCAGTGATTAATTCATGGGGATCTATTTTCACTACTCTGGTGGTGCTGCTAGTGATCTCTCTGGTGGTGCTGCGGCGCGTGCGTCGGAAGCTGGCCGGGTTTCTGAAAAGCCGTTGGCGTTACGTGCTGGGCATTGAGATTCTCTTTCTCCTTAGCTTTCTTTTATTTCTCAGCATTCGCTCGTATACGCCTGATATCACGTTTGAAATACCACGAAGCGGAGCGGAGAAATTCCTCAACTTTGCGTATTTGAATTCGCTCATGCGCAGCAGCCATTTCCCACCGCTCGATCCCTGGCTTTCGGGATTTACGATGAATTACTACTACCTGGGCCACCTGGAGTGGGCAACGTTGGGGAACTTTGCGGGCTATCTCCCGCAGATCACCTTTAACATTGCACTGGCTACGATTTTTGCACTTACAGTGGTCAACGCCTTCTCGCTCGGCCATAACCTTACGCGCCGGATTGCATTCGGATGCCTGGCAGCAGCTGCGATTGGAATATTTGGAAACCTTGATGGCATCATTCAGGTGGGAAAACATCTTGGCGAGGGACAGTCATTCTGGAATGCCTTGTTTAACTATGATTTCTGGCGCAGTTCCCGCATGCTCGGCAATACCACCATTACGGAGTTTCCGTATTTTACGGCCATCCTTGGCGATCTGCACGCGCACCATTCTGCCCTGCCCCACGTCTTGCTTGTCCTGGCAATTCTCCTCAATTTGCTCTATAAACATCGTGCGCAGCCGTTGCTTCACGTGAAGTACTTTCGGCTCTACTGGCCGGACCTTTTATTCATGGCTATACTACTTGGAGGTCTGCCGGGTATTAACACCTGGGACGGCCTCACGATGGGCGCCACTTTTTTCGCTGTTTTACTCTATATTCACTATCGCACATATCGCAAACTCGTGCCCGTGTTTCTCAGAACTGCGCTGGTATTGCTGATCGTAGCACTGGTAGCCCGATTTGTGGTCGGACATCTCTTCTGGGCACACTTTCACGCTCCCTTCGCGTCCGAAATTGAGAGCGAAGGCATGATTGCACGGACTATTGAAAAACTTAAGAAGACTATTGTTCCGCTGCAACCGAGTAACCGCACTCACTTTCCAGACTACTGGCTGCACTTTGGCCTTTTTCTCATACCCTTTTGCCTGCTTTTGGTGGTGAAAGCAGTAGATGCGCTGCGCAAATGCAAACTGGTGCAAATATCTGCTGTCGTCCTCGGCATGCTTCTCATCTTATTGGTCGCCTATAACTATCTACATTATTGGCTGGGCAGCGTGACCATCATTCTGGCGCTCTGGTGTGTCGCACTTCTCCTGACGCAGCCGTTCGACCGCACGGAAAGTCCGGCCTATCTGCTGGCATGCGTTGGATTTCTTATTTCAACCTTTTGCGAGATCTATTACTTCAACGACCGCTACAGCGGTACGTATGAGCGCTACAACACGGTGTTCAAATTCTACTATCCCCTGTGGCCGTTCTTTGCACTGGCATGCTGCGCCAGCATTTCCTCGCTCTGGACCAGGTGTACCCAGCAAGGAAATATCCCAAAGCGTGTCGGACTCGGGATATTGGTGCTGGCGATAGTGGGACTGGGGCTGATTTATCCAATTGGGGCTACGGCAGTCCGAACAAACCGGCTTCATACACATTTCCCTTTCACGCCCGGTATTGAGCCGGTCCGAACCCTGGATGGGATGGCCTATCTGGGTGATCTCAGGCCATTTGCATCCGATTACGAAGCGATTCTCTTTCTGCAGGCAAATGTGAAGAGCCAACCGGTAATCCTGGAGGCTGCCAAAGGGGACTCCAAGTATGAAGCCTATTCACGGGTCTCCACGAACACTGGTCTGCCCACTCTTGTCGGCTGGAGTCACCACGAAGCCCAGGTGCGAGCAGGCGCCGACAAAGAGTTTTGGAAGCGCCTTGACGAGCGCGTAAAAGCGGCGAAACGGATTTACGAATCCCCCGATTTTGGCTCAGTGCGCAATTTGATTGATAAGTATGAGATTCAGTATATCTTCGTTGGGGCGCTGGAGCGAAATGACTATAATCAGGCCGGTCTAGCAAAGTTCGCCAGTGCCTGTACAGAGGTCTTTCGCAGTGGTGATACGCAGATTTACATGGTACCGCAGACCACCGAGGAAGCGACTGCTAAGTAATTTCCCGATGCGGCATATATACACGAGGTTTATATAGACCTTTCTGAACTGGAAATCATTGCGATGGGTAAGCGAAAAAAGAAAAAATCCGCCCCGAAATCTATTCCTAAATCTGTCCAAAAACAGCCCATAAGGCTTTGGGTATATCTGCGCACTGCTGCCATTGTGTTGCTGCTCACCTTTGCCTTCTGGTCACGCTTCTATCGTCTCGGCGATAAGCCACTGCATCACGACGAAAGCCTTTTTGCCTACTACTCCTATAATCTCTCTCAAACTGGCAAGTATATATATATTCCGATGCTGCATGGGCCGTTCATGCTGGATGTCAATGCGCTGGTATACATTTTACTTGGCGACTCGGATTTCACCCTGCGATTTGCCACGGCCTGCCTCGGCATGGGCATTCTGTTTCTGTTGTTTGCCTATCGGAATCGCCTGGGGACGGTAGGTTTTCTTGTCACCCTGGGCTTGGCCGTGATCTCGCCAACGCTGATGTACTACTCGCGCTTTTTCCGCCACGACATTCCTCTGGCCTTCTTTTGCCTTCTAGCGCTCTGGTTTTATATAAAGTTCTTTACCGAAGGCAAGGGCTGGGCGTTGCTCTGGGGCACTGTGTGTACAATGATGCTAATCTGCATCAAAGAGAACTCGCTGATTTTTCTTTTTACCATCGCGACGTTTGCAGTACTGCTATTTGTAGTTGATCTTTCCAAAGGTCTGCACGCGAAGCGCATTGGCTGGAAAGCACTGAAGCAGGCCTATGCATCTTCGCTACGTGGCAATTTCGGCTGGATTCTTCTCGTCAATCTCATCCTCTGGGCAGTCGTTTTCATCTTCTACAATGGCATTTTTGAACAGGTATTCCGCAGGCTGTTTTCCACCAAAGCTTTTTTTGCCCTGTCTGCACCCGCGTGGCACTATGCAGTAGTTTTGATTGCATTCCTGATAAGCTATTTTATCCTCACATTGTTGCACACCTGGACTCATGAACGCTACGGCGAAGATGCGCTCCTTTCACGCATCTACAAGGCAGTATTACATAATAAAATTTATCTCCTGGTTGGTATCATTATTGCCCTGCTTGCCTACTTGCTGATCTTCACCACCTTTCTAACTAACCCCAAAGGTCTCTTTCAGATTTACCGCGAAACCTTTGCCTACTGGTGGGGACAACACAAAGAGCATCGCATCTACGGGCCGTATCACTACTATTTGCCCATTCTCGGGATGTACGAGCTTCCGGCTCTGCTTTTGGTGCTGGGGGGCGGACTTTGGGCTCTGCTGCGGAGCAAGTGGGGGCGTAGAGGGCTTGTTCCCGGATGGGTAGGCCTGTCCATCCTGACGCTGATTCTCTACCATGCGTTGAACATTAAATTCGATGCGGATAAATGGGACAAGAGCCTGTTTCACGTCTCATCGCCCTTACATATCTACATCATCATCAGCCTGGTGGTGCTCTGCGGTGTGCTCACCTGGATGTATCTCTGGCGCAAAGAGCGCTTTACCGCTCTGCTGGTATATTGGACAACTGCGAGTGTGCTGATCTATTCCTGGGCAGGAGAAAAAGTGCCCTGGGTCAGTGTTCACATCGTGCTGCCCTTGCTGCTGCTTGCTGGGATCTACGTGCAAAAATTTATTCAGACCAGAGCATATCAGAAAATCCCTTACCTCTGGCATGTGCTGGCAATCATTTTTGTTTTCTGGACTCTGAGAAGTGCGCTGATTCTCTGCCTTGTTAACTCGGCGAACACGGCCGAGCGCCTGATCTACGGCCATACTACCCAAGAGGTCAAACATGTGGTTGAGGAAATTGACCGCCTGGCGGAGCTGCTGGGTACTGGCAAGGACACACGTATCGTGGTGCGGGGCCAAATTATCTGGCCCATGGGGTGGTGGTATATGCGTCATTACAAGAATTGGACTGAGCACGAGAACGTGAGCCAGACAACCCACCCGATTCTTGTGATTGATTGGGATGAAGCAAGCAGTACACCAAACGTTAAGGAGAACTACGATTGCACCAGATACAAGGTGCGCACATGGTGGCAACCCAAATTTATGGACGTTGGCCGAATGCTGGCAATCTGGAAAGCCATTATTCCAAAGCACCGGGTAGAGGGAAGCACTGGGGCTCAGAATATTCGTGATTCCAAGGATGAGTGGAATAAGCTTATCCACTACCTGTTATATAGAAAGCATTTTGAGCATTATGCGGCCCCGTACCCGAGTATGAGCTCCGTTGACTTCGCCTTCTGCGTGAGAAAGGGTATCATTGAGCAACAGTAGGATTCTCTGCACGGCCGGCAGGCAAGCAGGAGGCACAAGGCAATAGCTTCTACACCGCACCCCGGTGTAGATGCCCAATTTCTATAACCGGCGTGGATCCTATGGGCTCACGACATCGCAAACTCGCTCTTCTTATTGCAGTACTGCTCCTGGCAGCTGCAATGCGCTTCTGGGGGATTCAATTTGGCTTCCCCGGACTGTATCGCCCTGACGAGGAGTATTTTGCGAATGCAGTTCTTTCCATTGACCGGGGCAATTACAATCCTCACTTCTTTTACTATCCGAGCTTCTTCATATACTTCAATGTAGTGGTCTGGCGTCTCTACGTGCTGGTGGAGATGCTGCTGGGAAATTACACGCCGCCACAACCGATAACGCAATTTCTCGCCCAGCATCCGAACGTCATCTACCTCATTGGGCGATG
>CAYVXD010000003.1:30864-72595 GCA_964454265.1 uncultured Candidatus Sumerlaeota bacterium
TTTCATAGAAAAACTAGAAACGCTCTTGGGCCGTTGTCTGAAACGTCAGAAACCGGGACGAAAAAGGGGAAATGCATAACCTGTCCCCGCATTTTCCCACCGCATTTTCCCAAGTGAAAAAATCGTGACTGAAGATAGGGTGTGATGTGAAGTCGAAAAAAGCCATTTTGGGGTATATCATACTTGAATTATTTGCCTTACATCACATCTGAAAAAGTTTAACCGGACAGTAGTGTTGACCCATGATTAAAGGTCTTAAATTTAGCAAGATTAATTTTTTACCATTTCTCCCGGCAATACCTCTGTTGTATTTCCTTGTGCTTTATTGCTATTGTGCTGTGCAGCACATCACCTATCCTTTTGAATTGGAATGGATGGAGGGGGATGTGGCTGTTTACAGTATTAGAATCCTTGACGGTAAGCCCCTGTATCCTGAGCCCGAGAAAGGATATGTGCCTTATCTTTATCTTCCATTTTATCAATATGTAATGGCAGGACTATTTGGCATATTTGGCGTGGAGCTGGGAGTAGGCAGAGCACTGTCATTTCTTGCTTCCTTAGGCACGGCGATATTTATTTTTCTTATCGTTTATAACTGGACTCGCTCTAAGCCAGCTGGCTTATTGGCCGGATTATTCTATTTCGCCTTTTATAAGGTGGCTGGATTCTGGTATGATTTGGTTAGGGTCGATTCCATGGCCTGGTTTTTGGTTATAGCTACAGTTTATTTGTTATGCAAGAAGGATAGGAAAACCTGGCAAATAGCACTCGGTGGTGTGCTAAGCATATTGGCCTTGCTTACCAAACAAAATACGGCTGTCATTCTGGTCGGCGCCATACTTTTTCTGCTCATAACAGATTTGAGCCGAGCGCGACTATTTGTGCTGATATTTGTCATTGTTCTCGTTAACTCATTCTGGCTATTATCGCATGGGGAAAATAGCTGGATTGGAAAATACTGCTATCTCATACCACTTAGGCTTCCGCTATTCTGGAAAGATCAGGGCAGCAGGCTGTGGCCGGAATTAGTTAAATATGTTTTTTTGCTACTGGTCTTAGCTACGGGCTGGGTAACTGGCAGCGTTATTATGAAAAGATACCGGGTGCAACTTGTATGGTTAGGTATGTTCGCCCTGAGTACGGTTGCGGCGCTTTTGCCTTTTGTTAACATTGGTGGCTTTGTAAACAACTTTATTCCCCTATTAATTTTTTTATCAGTAATCATCGGGTTCAGTTTCAATATGTTGATTAATCTAACAAAGACCTTCTGGAAGCAGGCAGGCATTATTATTTGCTTCCTGATTTTTATGTTTTTTGTTCTGAGGCCATTAGGATATAAGTTAGAATCCGTGCTCCCTCACCCCGGTGGCAAAAACCGAGGAAAACAACTGTTAGAGCTTGTTAAAGGAACTCCAGGTAGTTTCTATTTTCTACATCATAATTATTATAGCTATAAGGCAGGAAAAGGAATTTTCTATAGCGTTGATGCTATTAGAGACTTAAACTGGGGGGGCTATCCCACTCCACAACGACTGAAAGAAGCAATAACGAGAAAGCAATTTGACTATATCGTTCTGGATATTCCCTTGCATGCCGAATGGGTGCCTGGGGATGTAAAACAGCTGCTTCAGCGCTACTACAGGCTCAAAGGTCCAATAATAAATTATGACCATTTTCGTGAATTAGAGCCTATTACTGGTTGCCTGATGAAGCCCCGATACCTTTGGGTCCCCATAAAATGAAATACTACCAATGCTACTATTCGCTTCCTGGCTTGTTAGGTTTGCTCTGTAACTCATCAAGCCGCTTTCTTATATGGGACTGGTTTTCCCTTATACTAAGAGACTTTGAATAATACTCAATTGCCTTTTGCGTCTTACCTTGACGCTCATAAATCATTGCTAATTCATTAAATGGCCGTGGGTCACGATTTTTAACCAGTTGAGTCGCCTTGAGCAGATTTTTTTCCGCCGCTGGCCAGTCTTTTTCCGTTTGATTAACCGAAGCTAAGCAGATATATAAATAATAGTCGTTGGGAAAATATTTCAGGCCTCTGTTTAATGTCGCTTTAGCCTCTTTTAGTTTGTTATTCCGATGGTTTAAATCAGCCACCAGGCGATAAAGCGAGTGCTGTCGCGGCTTAACCTTAAATGAACGCTGAAAAGCCTGGTTGCCCAGCTCGTTGTCCCCCATTGCAAACGCCAGATGGCCGATGCGATTTAAAATTTCTACATCGCCCCTAAACTTTCTGATAGCCATCTTACCGATGTCGAGAGCTTTATGTTTATCCCCTTGTTGGTAAAACCTATTGGCAAGTTCTATATAGAGATAAGCCATACGAGGGTTATATTCTATAGCTTTTTTAAATCGCTGGTTAATTTCGTGCTTGTCAGGCTGATAAGTTACGTCATTTCTTTTATAAATATGGACGAATGAGTTAAGATATTTATTGAGGGCCATTACTTCTAAATAATTCTGATGAAAATCCTGGGAGGTAGAAACTCTCCGCGACAAATCAGGATAGACATAACCCGGAGATTTAGGGTCAGGGCGAGAATGATTTTTAAAGATTAAGATGTACTCGGGCCGCTTAGCCAAAATATACTCAGCCTGAGAATCTATATCTCTAATACCAGCCGCCCCAGATATTACCCGGTCTGTCAAGCCGTCTATGTCTACGGTATTAATAAAAAAATTAAGATAAGAAGGGTAGCCGATGTCACTGGTCACAACGGTGGCGCCCTCCGGGACATGATTAAAAAGCCAGTCGGCCACGTTTTGTAACGGTGGAACAAATTTGCCGAAGAATTTAAAATAAAGTTGGCGCGGCTGATACCATTCTGAACGATGTTTTCCATACCGCTGTGGCGACCAGTCAAAAACATAAACCGATTCTTCGTTCAGAGAGAACCTGGCTATGTCCCAGCTCATCAATAACAAAACAATACCCGCAATCCAATGAGCTGGCTGGGCCTTGATTTTCCAGCGTAGTGTTCTCAAGGCAAGGGGAAGATTAAGAAAAATGAAGGGCAAAGCAATTAGCATAAAGCGATAGTTAGGCATCCAATCTCCATTTACATGATATACATAATAACAACTAAGGAGCAGGCCAGAAACAGTTATGATGGAGTATCTATTGAGGAAAAGCAGGACTGCAAGTAAAGGAATTAGCCACAAATTTAAGAAGCCCCAGCCTTGAGTAAAATAAAAATAAAATAGATGTGCCAGACCACGGGAATGGCCTACATTTTGCCCCAACTTAGCATAGTAAGTATTAGGCAAGATGTCGTCGTAATAAATGAACCGCCAGATAAAGAACGGCAAGAATAATACTAGGAACTGACCAACCCAGGTTAGGATCCTTTCGATTTTTATTTCGCGGCGCCAGACCAGCCAGGCCGCAAACAATATCAGCGGCGGGATAACGAATAAAGGGCCTTCAGGCCGCGTCATAATAGCAAAGGCAGCAATAAAAGGGGAGAGCATAAATTTTTTTCGTTTTTGTTCTCTGATGGCCAGATAAAACGTCAGGACTACCAGAAAAATAAAGGCATTAGTTTCCAGTCCCATAACGGCCCAGTGCGCATAGTAAGGGTTAAGCGCCAGAAATAAGGCAGGAAAGAGATTAAATAAGCTTTTTCGGCCCAATAAAAGCTGGCTGAAGAAATAAAGGAGCGCAATAGTGGCTAAACTAAAAAGAATGCCAAGCAACTTGGCCCAAAACATAAGGTCTGCACGGAACAGCTTCATCAGCAGGCCGAGCAGTATAGTCCAGAGAAAATTGCTGTAGCCCTCTACTCTTTCCCCCTCATTAAAGACCAGCCCTTTTCCCTCGGCAAAATTTCGAGCATACCGAAATGAAATGTAGGCGTCATCGATAACAGCGTGATAGAAACAAAGAGAATTAAAGACAAATATTATCAAGCAAGCGCTGAGCAGAAAATAATGCAGATAGGCTATTTTCCTGGTGCTGCGCATTTAGTCAGTTTTATGGCCAGGGTAGTTTGTCTTTAGGTTATGCTTACCTTACTTGAAAATTGCATTTAACGTTCCGAGCGCATCTGAAGTTTCCCGAAGGGGAATTTGGGCTAAGGTGCAAAGCACCAAATTCAGATACGCTCTGTTATTCGCCGTGCCCATATCCTACCTTCCTTTTACTTGCATTGAGGATGGTAACTCCCACAACTTCTCCCTTCTCATATCTGATTACGATATCATCCTCCGTAAGCTCAGAATCATCAGCATGGCTTGGCTTTTTGAAGTTAATGTATAAAACATCGGCTTCTTTATCGTAGAATGTCCAAATCCTTAAATAAATAACTTCCAACAGATCAGGCACAAAAGTCAATATCCTTTTTTACCTCCATCGTTCCCATAGCTTTCGCCTCCTTTCAAGTTGTTTTCTCCGCCTCGTTAAGAAGGCGGTAATTACAAACCCATCTTCTTTAGTTAATCCCCGATATACTACCACAATATATTCCCCTTTTTCTACTTCTCTCACGGGTATACATTCTCCAGCTTTACCTTCATAAATTGCCTCCGGTTCCTCCACCGCTTCGAGGACTTCAAAATAATAACCTACCATTTCCGAGTGCTCCTCTGTAATATGAAACCATCTCTCCTGTGTTAATCTTCAAATTCGGGAACAGCAACCGAATTTCTGCTGGAGAAACTCGCAAATTAGGCTTGCTGCCCCCGAATTTCACCCTATTGTCTATCAATGGCGAAGCCACGAACTGCTCCAACGCGAGGGAGGGCTTACCGGCCGGTACTATCGCGGTATGCAATGGAGCGGCACACCTTTCATGATTCGCAAGGACCGAGTAATCTTTTTTGAGTGGGATAAACAAGGCCCGCCTCTTCCCGGCTCTTTTAGCGTCGAGTGGAACGGCACCATCCAGATCGACAAGCCCGGGCTCTACACTTTTATCACCGAGTCAGACGATGGCTCGAAACTATATATAGATAATCGGCTCGTTGTAGATAACGATGGGATTCACGCCCCTAAGTGGGAGATCGGGAGAATCCGTCTGGAACCAGGACGCCATAGCATCCGCCTGCGATACTACAACGCCAAGTTCGGTGCTGTCATGAAACTCTTCTGGAAGCCACCGGGCAAACATCAGGAAATTGTTCCCGCTAAGGTGCTTCGTGACGCACAATGACGTTGGCTTTCCGTCCCGTGCGTTCTCTTTCACCATTCAGGGATTTGCGGCAAATTTTTGTCCTCAGCACGATCAAACACTTTGCAGTTTTGATTTAACCTTGACGTGCTCCCTCCCAAGTTGGTATAAAGCTTCTAACCCTAAAAAGCCGTCCCTTGCCATCCGCACATAAGGCTCAGGCTTGTTCCAAACTATGGGATACGGTTTACGCTCTCACATCGTTTAAGAAAAGACAAAGAGGAGCTGAGTATGAACAGGAAATGGTGTTGGTTGATTATTGCGCTGGTGGTGGCAATATCTGGATGTGCAGGGCTGAGGTACTCGACGATATACGAGGCCGTTAATCAAGGAGATATCGCTGCTGTTAGGAGTCATCTTGAGCATGGGGTTTCTGTGAACGCCACGGATAGCCAAGGCAGAACACCGCTGCACTGGGCCGCATATGCAGACCAAAAGCCCGTGGTGACATTCCTGCTATCCGAGGGAGCTGACATCAACGCAAAGGACCAACACGATCAGACTCCCCTGGTTGTAGCGGCGGCCCGGGGCCATAAGCAGGTTGCGGAACTATTACTGGCCAGAGGCGCAGATGTCAACGCTCGGAGTAGCAGATCCCGGACCCCGTTGCACTTCGCGGCAAACGGA
Source organism: uncultured Candidatus Sumerlaeota bacterium (assembly GCA_964454265.1). Lineage (GTDB taxonomy): Bacteria > Sumerlaeota > Sumerlaeia > MWCT01 > JAUWMI01 > JAUWMI01. Next base: position 36,675 of record CAYVXD010000003.1, read on the forward strand.
GGTCACAAGGACACGGCCGAACTACTGCTTGACAAGGGTGCAGATATCCACGCCAAGGCCGATGATGGCAGCACCTCGCTGCACAGGGCAGCAGTTAGGGGCCACAAAAACGTGGTTGAACTGCTGCTGGCCAAGGGCGCAGATGCCAACGCCAAGGACAACCAAGGCGGGACTCCTCTGCACGAAGCAGCATATGCAGGCCACAAAGACATTGCGGAACTACTGCTGGCCAAGGGAGCTGAGGTTAACGCCAGGGACAACCACGACAATACTCCGCTGATCTATGCGAGATCATACGGCCGCCTCGACGCGGTGGAACTGCTTGAAAGTCACGGCGGGACTGAGTAGCCAGCGCGCCAGAACGAAAGTAACCGCTGAAATTCTGGAGAATGACACGGCACAGAGCAAGGGTATACTCACGAGGGAGGTAATGCCAATCCCACACCGGAATTTTCAGTGGGGAAAATTGCTCAGTGGGCATTGGGATTCCATTGTAGGGGCGGTTCGCGACTTGTGCGCCTCAGGCGTAACCGCCCCTACTTTTCTAAGAACCCTTTTTCTCCTCTATCGAGCACAAAGCATCGTCTAAAGCAGCCGTGATTTCAGAAAATGGTGTGCCCCTGGCATAAATCTATTGTCATCCGCACCATGATATGCTACCGAAATTTTACAACGATCCTGTTGTAAGGCCGGAGCTGAAAATGCAAATCATCTTCATGGGTACCCCAACACCTGCCGTTCCAGTGCTGGAGAGGCTGTTGCGTTCAGAGCACACGGTTGTTGCCGTCGTAACGCAACCCGACAAACCAGCGGGCCGGGGCCGCAAGCTGACACCTTCGCCAGTGAAAGCGCTTGCACTTCAGCACCGGATTCCGGTTCTCCAACCCGCAAAACTCAAAGGAATGCATTTTGATGAGAAGCTGCGACCCTACGCGCCAGATGCAATCGTGGTTGTCTCATACGGAAAGATTCTGCCACCAGAAATCCTCGAGCTTCCCCGGTTCGGATGCATCAATGTGCATTTTTCGCTCCTGCCGAAATACCGCGGCGCAGCGCCAGTCCAATGGGCCATCATCAATGGTGAACGGACAACCGGCGTCACTATTATGAAAATAGATGAGACGCTGGATACCGGAGATGTTCTCAGCCAGGAGCAGGTGGACATTATCGAGGATGACGATTCAATTTCGTTAACCAACATGCTGAGCGTGATGGGTACGGAATTGCTCATTCAGGCACTCGATCAAGCAGAGCAGACCGACAAACTGGAGGGTCAACCCCAGGACCATAGCGCAGCCACCTATGCCCCAATGCTCAAAAAGGAAGACGGCCTGATTGACTGGAATCAGGCCACAGAAGAGATTCTTTGTCGCATTAGGGGCCTTGTGCCCTGGCCCTGTGCTTTCAGTCACCTGCGTGGTCATCAGGTGAAAATTCTGGGCACACAACCCTATGTGCAAGCCGCTCCGCCGTTACGGGCGGACGCAAAGCCCGGCCAGGTCACTTTGTTGCTTAAAAACACTGGCCTTACTGTGCGCACCGCTGACGGAAATCTGCTGGTTACAAAGGTTCAGCCTGAGAATAAACGGGTTATGAGCGGTGCGGATTTTATCAATGGTGGCTACGTCAAGGAGGGTGACCAATTTTACTGACGGCCTGGCACGCGAGAATCCGATCAATCGGGCAGTATTATATCAGGCTACGGCGACAGATTTTCCTTGACAATCATTCATTTCAAGTGTGTGCTAGCCTTGTTTGGTAAGAGTAGAAAGCAGAGTGAAAACTCTACACAAAAGCTCGCTCGAGAAGTCGCAAACTCGCTCACTATAAGAGATGAAGCAAGCTTTTATAGTGCTTGGAAAGGAGGTGGGATTCCGCAACAATGAATATTGACAATGCCGTGGTAAGCGCCAGAGAGTTTGCTGGAAAATGGCAGGCCACGGCAGCGCTATTAACGGCATGTACCTATTCGCGCATGGCAAACGCAAAACTCCGCTGCATCATTGTATAAGCCCCGGCAGTGAGGGTAGCATAGCCAGGCGCGAAGGCTAAGAAATCACAAACTATTCTAAGGAGGCGCACATTATGGTAAGAAAGATATTTGTAATTCTGGCGATCCTTGCGATTGCCCCAATGTATGCCCAAGCGCAGGTGCTCACCGACGGCACGAGCGCATTCGGCATTTCTGTTCCTGTTCCGTCACTCTGCCAGGGAGGTGCGTGGGGTGATTACGACGGCGACGGCGACGAGGACTTTGCCCTCGCGATTGACGCTGTCGGAGTCAAGATTTTCAAGAACAATGGCGGCACGTTTTCCGAGGTGACAAATGCAATACCCACGAGCATTTGCGCCGATGCCAACACGGTGTGCTGGTTTGATTACGACAAGGATGACGACCTGGATCTGATTATCGCTGCTGTGTATGCCCAGGGTTTTATCTTTCGCAATGACGGGTCTGATAGCTTTTCCGATCAAACCTCAGCACTGGGTATCACCTTAGGTGCTAATACTGAATTGGATAACAAATTTGCCATTTCAGTTGCCGACTATGATAACGATGGCTACCCCGACATTTTCGCTAGCGTGTTTTCTACTGACTTTGGGTACAACTTTCTCTTAAAAAATGTGTCGGGAACGGGTTTCACCGACGTCACACCTACTTCTCTTGAAACTCTGGTTTCTCCACGTTCATCCACCGCCTTTGATTTCAATGAAGATGGGCTCATGGACATATATTTGGCCACTGGAGGTAGTAACTTTCTCTTTCGCAATGACGGTAGCATGAGCTTTACCGACGTAACAGACGCTCCGATTCACATAGGTGGCTATACGGCTGGCATCTGTGTGGCTGACTTTGACCTCGACGGTGATCTGGATATGTGTGCCTCGAAGCATCTCTTCCGCAATGATAGCTCTGGCGGCACTTCCACCTGGGCAGATGTGACATTTTCTGCCCTAAGTGATATTACAGTAGAGGTTATCTCCCCGGTTCCTTTTGATTATAATAACGACGGCAAGGTAGACATTTATGTGGCCGAGCTCGGGGCTGACCTCCCAGCCCATCTCTTCCGTAATGATGGCAGTATGAGCTTTACTGAGACCACCTCTTCGGATGCGCCACATATGAGTTCAGCCCTTGGTAGCGGTCGCGGATCTGCGGTTGCCGACCTTGACGACGATGGCGATCTGGAGCTCTATCGCTCGAATGGGGAAGGCAGCACTGGCCGCTTGTGGATCTACTTGAATGGCACCAACGATAACAATTGGCTCAAAGTTAAGGTGGTAGGTGTTTCAAGTCCAACAACAGGCATCGGGGCCAGGGTGAAGGTCTTTGAAGCTGGCACCAGCACATTGGTCGGCTACAGCCAGATCCTGGGCCAGAGCGGCTATGAGTCGCAAAACTCTCTGATCCAGCACTTTGGCGTTCCCAGCACTGGGACGTATGACGTCCAGGTGACCTTCCCATCCGGAACAGTGCAAAACCGAACCTCTGTCAGCACGGCGCAGACCCTTGAGGTCTGGGAAACAGGGGCAGCTCCAACTCCAACGCCTATACCGATGTTTGTCGCGCCCAGCTGGGAACTCTATTACTAACAAGGAGTCGCTCTTCACGCAGGCATTTTATTTAATCCTGCCGTGGGTATTAAGAGCAAAATGCAGTAGCAATTGTTCGAGAACATATTTCTATGAAGGCCCGGAAAGATGCTTTTCCGGGCCTTTTTGTAATTCAAAGGCTAGGGCGGAGGAAGATGCGTAACTCTACATACACCAGTAGCTGAGGCCTATATCTTAAGAAGGAACCGATAGTAATGGAGGTGTCGTCAAAGAGTGATGCTCATTTTCCTCACCTCCGCATACAACAATCTGAATAATTTTGTTGACTAGCAGTATTAATTACAGTAAGAAGATATTCCAAGCTCGGAAGAGCTAAAATCCAATGAATTGAAAGGGGGGAAGAGAATGATGAAAAAGTATTTTATGATCTGTGCATCAATGTCGCTTTGCGTTCTGTTAGTCGGCAGTGCCTTCGCGCCGTATACGTTCGATTCCGAGTTTGCGGGGGAGATGGAAAATCCTCAATACATGGTGAGGGCCAAGGATGGCAAAATCTGGGTGTGCGAACAGGGTTGGGGCGGAACAGGCAAGCATGGGACAGTCCACATATTTAATTCCGCTGATGGAACAGAGTACGGTTTTTCTCCAATTGCTTTTGGCGCAAATGCACGTCCTCGGGGCATCGCAGTTGACACCAACAACGTGGTTTACGTTGGTGTGGGTGGAATGGTTCTTCATAAAGTCTCAAAATTTGATGCGGACGGAAATAGCGTAGGGGAATTTCCGTTTGATGACCCGGGAGAAGTAGATATTGACCAGTACAATAACCTGTTTGTCGGACACATGGGAACGCAGGAAATCTCCATCCTTGACAAGGATACCGGAGCCGAGTTGAGCGGCAGTCCTCTGGTAGGGCCGACAGGAACCGGCTGGCATCTCAACCGGGCCATGGCTGTCTGGCCAGATGGCTCGAAAATCTATATGGGTGATCAGACTGACAATGACACAAAGCTCTGGGAAGGCTCTGTGACAGACGGTACGGTGAGCTATACCGGCCCCACAAGCATCTGGAGCGCACAGGGCGGCCTCAACGTGGTAGAGGTTGATAATCAAGGGCGAATCCTAGCCGGCAACGGGTCTAACCTGTACTTCTACGACTGGTCAGACCATTCTTTACTCGAAACCGTGGACCTTTCCGGTTCTTTCATAGATCTGCGGGGCATTGCGTTCAACTCCGACTCTACGATTCTGTATCTCACTGACTTCGGAGGCGACACGAACAAGGTGCAAAAGTACGTAGGGACCCCACCGTCCGTTGCGCCAACGCCATCGCCCACTCCCACCCCTTCAGTACTGGGAGTCACTATTCCGTGGGCGCTGTATGAGTAATGCCACAAGCTGAAACCAAAATGGGTAAGGATAGGTAAGATCCTCACCTGTTTTTTTACCTCACCCAGGCACTGCTGTTTAGCTGCCGTGAACGGGAATGCCGCCTATACTAACGGCTTCCCCCACAGTGGATCATACTTACTACAGCCCTCTACGCTTCTTCATCTGTTCACTGTAGGCCAACATCAAGTCTCGGCGGGCCAGCATCCCGATGATTTTCCCCTCGTCCGTATCATCAACAACAGGAAGTTCATCATAGTTCGCCGCAATAATCTTCTTGAGCGCCACATTGAGATCGTCGTGCGGGTAGATGACTTCAATATTCGTCACGGCAATGTCCTTAGCAATGACCAGGGTGCCCAGATCCTCTTCCAGAAATACACCGCGAATGTCGTCCAATGATATAATGCCGAGGAGCTTCCCGTCCTGCCCCACAACAGGAAATGACGAGCGTTTTGTTTCGGTAACGAGTTTCAATATATTATCCAGGTGCATCGTAGCTGGGATAAGTGGTATTTTCTCCTTGAGATTAATAATATCACTAACCTTCATCATTTCCAGTACATCAACCACAAAGTCGCCCTGATGTGCAGGGGAATCCACGCGCGCATCGACTTGTTTCTCGTAAATAGTAATCCGCGAGCTGATCGCCAGATAGGTGATCGCCACGACCAGCATAATTGGCACCAGCAGGGCATAGCCAATGGTCATCTCCGAAACCATGATCAGGGACGCGATGGGTACCTTGGCCACACCCGCGAAAAACCCTGCCATCCCGACCAGCACAAAGGCTGTTGGCTGAATAACCATCTCGGGGAAGAGGATAGCACAAACCTGGCCAAATGCGCCGCCGAGCAGCCCCCCGATTACTATCGAAGGAGCAAACACCCCGCCACTTCCACCGGAGCCGATGGTCAGCGAAGTAGCGAGAATCTTCGCCAATCCCAGAACAAGCATGAACCGCAGCGTCAGGCTACCTTCGATTGCCTGCTGAATCCACCCGTAGCCCATCCCCAGAACCGGGGGAAAGCCAAATGCAATGAGACCAAGAAGCAGGCCTCCCAGTGCTGGCTTGAAATAATTGCGAATCCGTAGCCGCCGAAATACCTTGTCGCGCAGCCCATAGAAAACCTTGACGTAGCCGGTCCCGACCAGGGCCATGAGAATGCCGAGTACTGCGTAAAGAATCAATAACCGCGGATCACGAAAGGTAAACGCCTGTTGAGTCGTGTCGAAGATTGATCCCCATTTACCTCCGAGCAAGGAACAATAGACTGAATAGCCCACAATTGAAGAAATGAAGGTGGGAATGACAGCCTCGAATTCAAACTCCGGCTCGCGGTAGAGCACTTCGGCAGCAAACAGCGCACCACCCAGCGGTGCACGGAAAATACTCCCAATTCCGGCACCCATGCCTGCCAGGAGGAGAATACGCCGGTCGCGATCCGAGAGCCTCAGCACCCGCGCAAAGTACGAAGCAAAGCCCGCTCCGATTTGCGCCACTGGACCTTCGCGTCCCGCAGACCCGCCTGTACCGATCGTCACGGCCGAGGCCACGATCTTTACGAATGGCACCCGAAGACGGATCATGCCACGAAAGCGGTGGAACGACTCGATTACTGCATCGGTACCGTGCCCCTCGGCTTCCGGTGCAAGGCCGTAGACTAGCAGACCCGAAATCAATCCGCCAAGTGCCGGAATAATGAGCAATAACCAGCGGCGCGTGGGGGCTATATTGACCAGACTACCAGAGGCTTCAATTCCAGGGAGTGGAGGATAGTAACCAGCGATCTGGTTGAGGAAAATGCTGGTGGTCAAATTCAGAAGATGCGTAAAGACAAGTGCCCCAATTCCCCCTACTATGCCAATAATAATACTATAGCTGAGCCATCGGCCAATATGCTTGATCGCCAGCCTGTCAATGTAACTGGCGATGCTCTTTCTTAGATCAATTCCCATAGGATATGGCAGAGCGTTTTTTCAGCTCCCTCAGTCATCCTGACAGCTGCCTGATAGGGTCTGCTGAGTGCGACGTTGAGATGATTCCAGGATTCGGCGCGGCAGTAAAAAATAAAAATGCCGGAGGTGGGAATCGAACCCACATGGACCAAAAGGCCCGCGGGATTTTGAGTCCCGTGCGTCTACCAGTTCCACCACTCCGGCATTGCAACAAAGTCGTATACCTGATTTAGACAAGACCTCCACTTCGGTGTTCCGCTTTACTTAACTTCGAGACCGGCAAGCCAACCAATAGCTCCATACGCACTACATCCGTGATTTTCTACACCCAGCGTGTCCCAGTCAAGCGTGAAATATGACAACAGCCTCGCAACATTAGCCATGTTATACCTGGAAGTACCAAAAAATTTTCTCTCCCTTAGTGGGTATACCACGAGCTCAGGACTGCGCAGGATCCAGATCCTGAAGCGATAGGAGTTGCTTGCTGCGAAAAATCTGGTCGTAGTTCAGCTGCTGGCGATGAGAATTCGCGAACCCAAAAGGAGTGGTCTGCTTGCGCCTCGCCATCTCAAGCGCTAGCAGCTGAAGCGGAACAGCGCAGCCGAGCGGAGTCAATTCTTCCATAACGGGTCCCTCCACGGGAATGAAGACAACCCCGTCTGATGCCACCTGCTGCTCATCCGCGTTCGAAATGATTCCAACGGTTGCCTTCAAGGCTGTAGCTGCATGGGCAATCTCCATGGCGCGGTCATAGCTTTTGCCGCGCGGAGCAATCAGAAGCATTGGCGTGCCCGGATTGGTAAGAAAGAAACCGGCGTGGGCCCATTCTTCAATCCCATAACAGAGGCTCGGCTCTGCTGCCGCTTCAAGCAATTTCATGCATCCATAAAGCGAGGTGCCATAATTTGGCCCGCTGCCAAGAATTTGATACAGCCCCTGTCCTGCAGTTCGGTCAACGAGCTGGCTAATCAGTGGTGCACTCTTCTGGTAGGTCTGTTCGTTCTGCATCCCGACCGACCGAATATTTTGATATAACTCATCCGCTTCATGATGATCAACTACGCGCCGCACCTCGGAGAAATACACCGCTGCGAGATAGAGGCCAAGAAGCGACCCGACGTACGAGAGCACACCTGGCATAGGCCGCCCGTGTGATGGTACGGCGATGTGAAGAGCCGAATTGCTCAGTTTCGCCAGGCTACTTTCCAGATTGCGTGTCAATGCAATTACGTAAAGGCCCTTCTGCCTGGCCAGTCGAGCTGCTTCAACCGTGCGGGCAACCTCGCCGGAACTGGAAACGGCAAATAGCAGGGCGTTGGGCGGCGCTGCCCCAAGCTGGTATCGCGAGAATTCCACTGCATGCAGTGCCTCGGTCTCGATCTGCGCGTGCTTCTCAAAGGCCATACGCCCTGCAATCGCCGCACACCACGAATCTCCACACCCCACCAGATAAATCTTCCGAGCTCGCCTTACTTCCATAAGTCCGACATTCGTTAGCAGCTGGCGCACAATAGCTTGCACCTGAGTTTCAATAAAGACACGCTGTCCCTTGATCTGATCTTCCATCTCTTGATAATAACTCGCCATGGCATCCTCTTTACTCAAATCCTTCTGCACTATTCCCTTTCTTGGTCATGAAAATGAATTGCTCATGGACTTCCAGTCTTGGAGGGATAATCTGAGCGCAACTTACATGCTACGGACGTTTCAACCAGACCACATAACACGCGGGAGATCAAGAGAAACTCACCGAGCCTGAACCTGTAAAAACCCCTTCAACGCTATGCTTCGTACTGTGAAGATTGCTGACAAGAACTTCGTGCCAGTGGCGTATTTTTCTGTTGCACAAATCCTGTAGATCAATTAGTGATTCTGACACCCATGGCAAAATTGCGACGTGTATTCTGGAATCCCAAGAGATTGGTCAATGAGAAGAACGCAGGTTGTGCTAGCTGTATGGGCACTAATGTGTCTGGGGACGCTCGGCGCGTTGGCCGGCCCTACTAGCGTTTTGTCCGTACCGGCCGGCAAGCAACATGCCATTGCTCACCATGGCGCGCGGTATCCGGAAGGTAAAATTGCGGTGAAATTTCACGCTCAGACCAATATCGCACGCATCCACGAGCTTAACTCATCGGTAGGAGCAAAAGTAAGAAAACGGTATCGCTTTTCCGAAGCGTGCATTCTCGAGCTCCCACCCGGGCTCTCCGTTGAGCAGGCTGTTAATATTTATCGCGCTGATCCGCGGGTCGAATATGCAGAGCCGCTTTACTATCGCCATTTCTACGGCACCAAACGTTCGCCCCAGGCCAATTTTCTCCCCAACGATCCGCGCTTCCCTCAGCAATGGTACCATCACAATACCGGGCAGCAAGGCTCTGGAACGTTTATGGACCCAAGGATTACCGGACTTCCAGGAGCTGACATTAATTCGCTTTCCGCCTGGGATCTTCTCACCACAAGCTCCGGTGCGGTGATCGCTTACATTGACTCGGGATTCGACTATACAAATCCCGAGCTGATTGAGAGTTTGTGGGTCAATGCAGACGAAATTCCCGATAACGAGATTGATGATGATCAGAATGGCTACGTGGATGACGTGATTGGATGGGACTTTGTGGGCGACTGGCTCGGTCTGGGCGTAACTTCCTTAAACCCTGACAACGACCCGCTGGATCAGGATGGCCACGGGAGCTTTGGCATCGGATGCGTTGCGGCGCAAGGAAACAATCTCGTGGGAATTGCTGGCGTGAGCTGGCGTGGGAATATCATGGCACTGAAAGTCAGCGATAATGAAGCCACGCTGTCGGATGAGGCGATCTTTGAAGCGTACGACTACGCCATTGCTAACGGAGCTGCCATTATTAATACCTCTTTCGGAGGCCCAGACTATCTTCAAACCGAGTACGATCTCCTCAGCGCTGCGAATGACGCCGGCATACTGGTCGTTTCGGCAGCAGGCAATGATGCGCAAAATAGCGACAGGATCCCGGCATACCCGGCTAATTACGACTTGCCTAATATCATTGCCGTTGCCGCAACTGCGCGCGATGATACGCTGGCCAGCTTCAGCAACTTTGGCCGCACCTCGGTAGACATCAGCGCCCCAGGCCAAGGAATCTTATCTACGCTCCTGAACTACGACCCGAATCCACAGTATTCGCAAAATACCGTTGACTTTGCGCAGCCGCGTTATGACGACGACGGGAATGGTATTGCGGAATACGGGTTTCTGGCGGGTACATCCTTTTCAGCGCCATTGGTTTCGGCCTGCGCCGCACTGGTGAAAACGCAATTCCCAGAACTTTCATACCTGGAGATTAAAGATCGTATTCTGCGCGCGGCAGATCCCGTGCCGGATTTCCGGCCTTCGAGCGTACTCACGGGGAGCCGGCTGAATGTTGGCCAGGCCGTCTCTTCGGCCATGTTCATCCAGCGCACAGAGCCATCTGCTATCGCAGTTGGGCAGCAGCAAGTCGTGCTCGATCTCTTTGGAGTAAACTTTCAGCCCGGCGCTGATGTGACAATCTCCGGCAGCGGGGTAAGCCTTGATGAACCGCCCCGGTTTGTTGACCAGACAAACCTTGAGCTGATGCTCTCTGTAGCTCCTTGGGCAGAACGCAGCCTACGCACAATTACCGTGACCAATCAAGACGATTCATCAGCTACACGAGAAGAGTGTCTTTATATCCGGCCCGAACCCGTTGAACTCCTCGACGTTGCGATGCTGCGGATTCCTGATTTCAATCCTTTGGGAGTCAGACGGTCCCTCGAGCTGCCTGTGGATCTCCATATTGACGACATTGAGGTAAGTCTCAACATCATGCATGAGTGGATTGGCGACCTGAAGGTTCTCTTGATTGCACCGGACGACACCCGGGTGTTCCTAGTGGACCAGCCAGGAAATGGATTGGATTTTTCACAAGATCTCGTTAGTACATTTCCCACGGTCCTGCGTCCTGCCCAGAATCTCGACGTCTTGAAAGGAAAGAATGCAAAAGGAACGTGGACACTCATCGTCTCTGATGTTCAGCAAGTGGACATCGGAACGCTGAATTCATGGATGCTGAGATTCTATGACAACTCGCTGCTGGAATTTCAGTTTGCTGACAGTAGCACGAAGGGATGGACATTCTCCGGGCCTGTGCTTCCTTTTGCTCCGCCTGCAGCTTTACTGCAAGATGGCCTCGCCTTGCAATCATCCAGCAATACGGATACCTTTGGCTTCTGGATGTCTCCACCCGATTCGCTACCGCTCCTGCCAGACTTTCTCTATCGTGCCACATTCAGCATAGCGACAGACGAACCAGACCCGAGCAAGGTTCCTTCCGTGCGGCTGCGTGCTTTCACTCAAAAAGCCGAACTGTGCTACAGCCTTTGCATTGACAGCAACAGTGAAGGCGAGTATTCACCAATACCTGAAGGAAAAGCCTATCCGCTTTACTTCGAGCCACAATCCGCCTTGAGCACTTTTGAGGAGTTAGGCGACGATTTTGCATTTGCAGTTGACCTGCTAAACTTCAATCCTGCTGATGCCGCCGATGCTACAGTGATATGTCAGGGCCTGACCATAGATAGAATTCCCCTTGATTCCCTGTCAACACGTTCCCTCGTAGCCGAGTACACATTTGACACTGACGCCGACGGATGGGCACCTGTCATCGCTGAACAATTTTTTACTCCGCCGATCTTCAGCGTAGCCGATGGGGCTCTCTTTCTCACGGCAACCACAACGACTGACACATTCGGCGGATGGAGCAGTCCTCCTATTACTCCGCTCGACGCTGCGCAGCTCTATTGCCTGACGTTCACTGTTGCTACCAACGTTACCGATCCAGTACGTGTGCCCTCTCTCAGGCTGAGGGCGCAGCACGACCACTTCCAGGTGTGCAGTCTGCTGGACATCGTCAGCACACCTTGGGCCCAGAGCGTCCCAACTCCCACACCCCGCCCCTATCGCCTCTATTACACGTTGCCTGAGAGAAGTGTGACCGGCAATCTCATCGCGGCCTTTGACCTACTGAACTTCGACCCGGCTGACGCACCGGACGGCTCACTCCAGCTCCATCATTTCAAAATCGAGCGTCTGGATTTGCCTTGACATTGACTGTCAGAACTCCAGAAAATTATTCCTGGCTTTTCACCAGCAAGTGCTAATCGTGCCTGTCTCTTTACATTTCTTTCACAATTTGAGATGGGGTGAATCACATGCCGGCCTTCTGGTATGCAAGCTTCGTGTTTCTAGGCTTGTCCCTCTCAATTGGCCTGTTGATCTACATGGTTTACAGGGAACGCAGCAAGGCCAGAAAGGGCAAGCACGGACACACCCGCCTGGGCTCTAAGCATGTACCCAGACAATCAAAAAGCCCGCTCGAAGAACTCGAAGACAAGTATGGCAAGAAGGGCTAAACTCTCGGCGGTCGGCGGCCTTTAGAGACAGCAGGCAATACGAGCACATAGGCTGAGGTTCCATCGGGATAATAGTTAGTAATAACACGCCGGATCTTGAAGCCTGTTCTCAGGTGCAGCATAAGTGAGGGAATATTCGTCGTAGCCACCTGGGAGAAGATGGCTCGCACTCCTTTTCGGCCCATAAGACCAATTGCCTGGCCCAGCAATTCCTTTCCTAACCCTCTTCGTCTATATTCTGGGTGAACGTCAAGCGTGATAATCTCTCCGGTTTCGCTATTGCACAGGACAAAGGCAATCAGCCTCTTGCCGTCCCATTTCCTTAGCAGATATGCCCCCCGATGGCGCACAAAACTGCGCATCATGTCTTGGGGGTAGTTCAGTGGCGCTGGAAAGCATAGAGCGTCCAGCTCACATAGCTGCCGAATCTCTTGGTCGGTTAAGCGCTGCATCAGAAGCAACCTGAAGAAAATTCTTGCATCATTATGGGTGCCAGAGTATTGTTAATAATAGCCGAGATATGGCGCGAGAAACAACTCCTGTTTTTCGCAATGTATCGCTTTTAGCGCACAATTGCATCGAATTGCAGAAGCTGGACGGGTGCGAGCACAATGGCCAGATGCCGGGTCTGTGGCAAAGAGAATGCGTTGATTTCAAAATTTCTCGGACTATGCAAGCGCTGTATTGCTGAGCGCTTTTCCAATGTCAGGCGCCGCCTCAAAAACCTGCATCACACCACCCGAATAGCCTTCAACCTCCCATTGGAGCCCCCAAATACGCCGACTGGTATCGCCTGCCAGCAATGCGTCAACCAGTGCCGCATGGGCGAGGGTGAGTCGGGATTTTGCAGCTTGAGAACGAACGAGTACGGCAAGATTGTTCAGAAAGCCGGCACCGAAAAGATCGGGTTTGCACAATATTATTACGATCCCCTGCCGACCAACTGTGTGGCCAGCTGGGTCTGCCCCGAGGGCAAGGAATTGGAGAGTGTGGAGGACCGTCTGATTGTGTCGCCATGGCGGCGTGAGAAGAACCTGGCGGTCTTTTACGAATCCTGTACGTTTAACTGCCTGTTTTGTCAGAACTGGCACTATCGTCAACGTCTCGAGAGTCCCACCCGGATCTCCGCAGCCGAATTAGCCTCCCAAGTTGACGACGAAACCAGCTGCATTTGCTATTTTGGTGGGGATCCTGCCTCTCAGATGGCCCATGCCCTGAAGACCTCAAAGCTCGCCATGGAGGCACGCAAGAGTAACCCGCCCCGCATTTGCTGGGAAACCAACGGCAGTATGCACCGCGATCTGCTAAAGTCTGCAGCAGAGCTGAGCCTGAAGAGCGGGGGCTGTGTGAAATTCGATCTCAAGGCGTTTAGCCGCGACCTGCATTGGGCGCTCACAGGCTGCTCAAATCACCAGACCCTGTCAAACTTCAAATGGCTCGCTGCCTTTGCCAAACGACGCAAGGAGCCTCCCCTCCTCGTTGCCAGTACACTATTGGTGCCTGGCTATGTGGATGAATCGGAGGTCGAGCAGCTCGCCCGATTTATCGCTTCTGTTAATCCTGAAATTCCCTACTCGCTCCTGGCCTTTCATCCGCAATTCTATCTGTCAGACCTGCCCACTACGTCCATACAGCATGCGGAGACCGCGCGCGACATCTGTTTGCAGGCAGGCCTGCAGCAAGTCAACATTGGCAACAAGCATCTCCTCACCCAAAAAACATACTCATGAAAAGGCCCTAACCCATGATCGAGTCCTGCTCATTCGGACAAATCTGTGTCAGAGGAACGACCTATCGCGCAGATCTCATCATTTTCCCTGGCCGCATTCTCAGCAACTGGTGGCGCAAAGATGGCCATGAGCTCCACATGGAGGACCTTGAGGAGGTGATGCGCGATAAGCCGGAGATTCTTATCATCGGCACAGGGCAGGCCGGCGTTATGGCCGTGCCACCAGACGTTATGAAGAATCTGGAAAAGGCTGGCATCAAGGTGATCGTTAAGAAGACGCCAGAGGCATGCAAAACGTATAATCAGTTGAACGAAATAGAAAAGGTAGCTGCGGCGCTGCATCTGACTTGCTGATTGACATAATCCCAGATTTTGCATTAAAGCACAATTTCTTCTTTTTTAAATTCAGAATACAGTTTTAAATTTTTTAGACCCGCCACGGCGGGCAGGATGAATAGGATTTATCAGGGATTGAGGGAATTCTTTAGGTTTTTTTATCCTGTTAATCTTGTTCATCCTGTCTAATAATTTTTGTCATTTTTTTGTGCTTCTTTTTAGATAAAAACTTCTTTCTCTTAACCAAAGATTTTTCTGTATTTTGCATCATTATCTTGTTACTTTCTTTAAACTCAACTGCAAAATTTGGGATAATGGAGGAATCAACTGCAGGGCAGGCAAATTTCGGCAATCCCGAGGTAATGGTGCGAGGCACCACAGTGGCACGTCCGGCCAGGCACCTCCTTCTTTTGCGAGCAGCTGTTACTTAAAAGGCATGAGAGAATTGCAAGGGCTTCTGGTGCGGTACTCCGCTCAAGGCCGATCATGAAAGCTATTGACATTCATACACACGTCTTCCCTCCGGATATTGCAAGGCGAGCGATCCCGGAGCTGGAAAAGACGTCCAGGACCAGAGCCTTTTTGGATGGCACCACTGACGGCCTACTTGATTCCATGCAACGGGCTGGCATCAGCAAATCAGCCCTCATGCCGATTGCGACCAAGCCCAATCAGGTCGCATCGATCAATGCCTGGACTGCCAGCCAGGATCGCCGCTTCTTTATCCCTTTCGGAACGCTCCATCCCCGTATGGAGAATCTCCTGGAGGCTATAGCGCAGGTAGCACACCTGGGTCTCTATGGTGTGAAACTCCACCCGAACTATCAGGAGTTCGCTCCAGATGATCCGCTCATGCACCCACTCTACGAGGCACTGGTTAAGCATAATTTGATTCTGCTGATTCATGCCGGGGCCGACCTGTCGTTTGACAACGTCCTTGCCACGCCACAAAGCCTGGCAGCAGTGTTACGTCGCTTCCCCTTACTCAAAATAATCGCAGCTCATTTCGGTGGATGGAAACAATGGGATGAGGTGGATACGCAACTCATCTCTACCTCCATCTATCTCGACACTTCGTACACACTCAACTACTTGCCTGAAGAGCGATTTGTTGACATGAGCCGCCGCCACGGCATTGAGAAAGTGCTGTTCGGAACCGACTCTCCATGGGCAAGCCAGGATCGCGAGGTAGAGAAGATTCGAAAACTGCCGTTTGCAGAATGGGAAAAGGAGTGCATTCTTTATCGAAATGCATGTACCCTGCTCGGACTCTCGCCAGATGCAGGGAATTGCAAATAACAGGCACGATTACAGGATGAGCCAGCGAGTTGCTTTGTTGAAAACCTACATGTACCCGGATGGCAATGAGCGTTTTAGCCCGCCTCAGATTATATCGCGCCCTTTCAGGGCTTACCGTTGATTGTGTGCCAACCTTTACCCAGGGCGTTGTCCTTCAGGATGAATCCTTCAGGATGAATCCCTGGGCTCTTATCTTCCGCGCCCCTGGCGCTGCATCCAGATTATGTCGTGCCCTGAAAGGGCATCATATATAAGCCCGGGGCGCAGCCCCGGGACAATGAAATTCTCCCCCATTACACCAGCCCTGCAAGGGCGAAATATATTGAAATTCGTGCACCTAGAGGTTTTCAACAGAGCACTAGCGAGTGGAAGACCAAATTGCAATTTCGCTGGGGTATTAAAGTCAGAACGCCAAGACGCAACGCAGGATGCTAAGCCGCGTTGCATGAATGGGTCAAAACCGCAAAGACAAAAACACGCACAGGGCTATCCTGGGAGAGGACACAACCAAATGGATCTGCTGCGCATAATAAAAGAGCGCCGAAGTATTCGGGCATTTCATCCTGAAAAAGAGATTCCGGCAGCTGAGGTTGAGCAACTGCTCGAGGCCGCAATCTGGGCCCCCAGTGCCGGAAACGTACAGCCGTGGAAATTCTACGTCATTTCCGATCAGCGCCTTAAGCAGGCGCTGGTTCGCGCGGCCTATGGCCAGAGCTTCATTGCCGAGGCGCCAGTGGTTTTGGCCGTCTGCGTGGAGCTCAACGAAGCTTCGATGAGCTATGGAACGCGCGGGGCCACACTCTACTGCATCCAGGATACTGCTGCAGCGATTCAGAACATCCTGCTTTTAGCCCACGCGCTGGGGTTGGGCAGCTGCTGGGTAGGGGCCTTTGAAGAAGCAGAGGCCGCTGCAGCACTGGGCTGTCCTCGTGGCCAACGTCCCATTGCCATCATTCCGATCGGTTATCCCGCCGAGCAGGCTTCTGCGCCGCGTCGAAAGGCGCTCAAGCACGTCGTCATTAGACGGTGACGCAGAGCGCCTCCCATAGCCAAGTTGCCGGAGGAAACGGGCACTCAGGGAAGATATGGTAACGGATTTACAGCAACGGAGTCTTTGCGGATTTCGAAGTGGAGATGAGGAATCTCCGACCGGCTGGCACGCCCGACAAGGGCAATGACGTCGCCTTTTCTAACACGCTGATTGATTTTTTTGACCAGGTTTTTCCGATTGTTCGCATAGAGGGTAGCGAAACCATCACCGTGATCTATAATAATCAAATTGCCATAGCCGGGGATTTTGTCGCCGCTATAAATGACCTGCCCATTGCGCGCTGCGACGATGGACGTTCCTTCGGGCGCGGCAATGTCTATCCCTTTGTGTATATCCGCTAAATCATCGCTGAACCAGCGTACAATGCGACCACGAACAGGATAGGCGAATCCATACCTGCCTTTGGGTTTTCCAACCTGGCGCTTCAATGCGGGATTACGCGAGGGAGCAACGGAGCGCTCCAAGCCATTTCCCTTTGACACAGATGCGTGCTGCGCCTTGCTCGACTCTGCTGAGGCCGTTTCAGATAGCCTCTTTCTCAGCGATGGCGGATAGATATTGGTAGGAGGAATATAAAGGTAATGTCCAACGGGTAGGCGCTGGGGATCACGCACGCCATTCAGCTGGGCAAGGAGGTTGACATCCCGCCCGTACCGCTTGGCAACGGCATACAGCGTTTCTCCCTCACGTATCTTGTGGTACCAGCCATTGCTATAATCGTACGACGTAAGAGAGCGCGCGGGGCCGTAAGCACAACTCAGGAGGGCGAAACACAGAAGCAGAATTCCGGCGAAAAGGCAAAACCGTACACGTACAGGTACCTGGGTATCGCGTCTTCCCACTTTCACGGCATTCCCCCACATCTTACAGCATTCCACTATCCACGGTCACGCGTCAGCAGCTACTCTGAGAGCTCCCGGGGATTCTGAGCCTCAGCGTCTTCAATCGCAATCGCACAGATTCGGATTCGCCGAGAAGACCGGTTAAAAAACCTGTCCTGCGATTTCCAAGGTTTCTACCCAATAAAAATAGGAGAGATGGAAGCCAGCTGTCAACCCTTATTCATCAAGCCGTAGGGGCAGTTCGTGACTTGTGCGCCTCAGGCGTAACTGCCCGTACTTTGGTACGTCAGACATGGGCCAGCCTGGGAACTGAAGGCCACGAATTGTTTCGAAGGCAAGGCTGGGTATTGAGAGAAGTGCTATAGGCGCCAGGCGATGAAAAAATGGAGCGGGATACGGGGATCGAACCCGCGACTTTCAGCTTGGGAAGCTGACACTCTACCAGCTGAGTTAATCCCGCTCACATGCATTCAAAACTTACACTACATATACTGCCATGAGATCACTGCGCAAGTCAAGCGAAAAACCCTGTGGGCAATGGCTGTCCGCTGTCCAAGGAATAAAAAAACAGGGTTGACGTCCGGCACTGGTTGGCATATATCTGTTTTCAGTCAGTTTATAGCACGAGAAAGGCAAAATCCTGATGCGGCTGTACTGTCAAAAGGGCAGCGCGAAAGAGAAGAACTGGACGTTGAAGATCCCAAAGACCACTATTGGCCGAGACGCAATTTGCGACATTGCCCTGGACGACCCTAAGATCTCCCGGATTCACGCGGAGATTGTGAGAGAAAAAGACACGTTCGTCTATACAGACAAGAACAGCACTAATGGATCGTTTATTAATGGCTATCGGGTAAAGCGGCAAATCCTGTTGCCCGGCGATGTGATTACGGTTGGCAACACAGAACTTATTGCGCTGGATACACAACAGAAAGGAATCGTTGAATGGCGCGAAGGCGACGACTCCGAGATTACCTCAACCATTCCACTGGATGTCTTCTCGAAGAAGTTTCATGAAGTTAGCACCAAGGCTGCGGTAGAGTCAATCGAGAGTGAGGTTGCAGCGGTTGACACCAAGACCCCCACGCCTGATCTGGTTGACACGAAAAAGATGATTAGCAACCTCCAGAATCTCTATGATGTGAGTGAAGCGATCAACGCAGTGATGGTGCTCGATGACCTCTTCGGTTTGATTATAAAGCAGATTTTCAAGGCCTTTTCCGACGTACAGCGCATTTGCATCTTGCTGCGCGATGAGAAGCAAGAGTTCTCACCCCGGGTGGTGACTCATCGGGATGAGGAAGGTACGCGGCCGTTCATTATTAGCAAGAGCATATTTCAACACGCCATCGAAAACCGCGTGAGTATCCTGGCGAACGACGCGACTCGCGACGAACGCTTTTCCCGTGCCGATAGCGTTATAGACCTGCACCTCCGTTCGGTAATGTGCGCTCCCCTCGTGTCGAAAGACAAGGTTCTGGGCGCGATCTATCTCGACAATCGCGAAAAGCCCTTCTGCTTTGACCAGGAGGATATCGAGCTCCTGACTGCCTTTGCAAATCAGGCAGCCATCGCCATTGAAAATTCGAAGCTCTACGAAGAAATCCAGAAAGCCTATCACGATGCCATTCTGGCGTTGATCAATGCAATCGAGGCAAAGGATCCATACACGTGCGGCCATACCCAGCGCACCAGCCGCTATGCGCTGGGGATTGCGCAAGAAGTCGGCTTGACGAAGGACCGGTACGAAAGGCTAAAAACCGCGGCTGAACTTCACGACATCGGAAAAATCGGCGTTCGCGAACGGATTATTGATAAAACCGGCGATCTCTCAGATTCGGAATTTGAATCTATTCAGGCCCACGTACTCACAGGCGAAAAAATACTCAAGCCCATTGAGTATCTGCACTTTGCAATCCCCATTATTCGCGGCCATCACGAACGGTTCAATGGTTCTGGGTATCCCGATGGCTTGAGCGGCGAGGAAATTCTGCTCGAGTCTCGAATTCTGGGTGTTGCTGATGCGTTCGATGCTATGACTACTCAGCGCCCTTACAATAAGCCACTCTCATTGAATGACGCCGTTGCGCACTGCAAACAAAATGCCGGCATCCAATTCGACCCCCAGGTGGTTGACGCACTGGAGCGGTTCATAACGGCAAACCATGACTTCATTGAGAAAGAACTCGAAAAGATCAACGCCGAGCTAAAAGAAAAAGCTGAACCGCATACCTGAGATACCCCCTCACCTGCTCTGTTCTCGCTTTTCCATGCCGCCTGGAGTGTCCCCTTTCTACATTTTTGCCCCCTGGTATTTCTTCCCTATGGTTTCCCTCACTATTTCCCGGAACCGGACGAGCTCGCGATATAGTGCCTGATTGCGACTTTACCCTCCATGTTTAAACGAGAAGATGCGATTTCTGATTCTGCGGCCTCTTCGCAGCCCCCTTTGCACTATCAGCGCACGCTCCCTCATTGTCCAACTCTCTCTGGCCAAAAAACATTTGCCTTTGTGCAATGCCATTTGATATAGGAACAATAATTGTGCTGTCGGTATCGTCTTTTACTTGTCACGAGCGGAAGCTCTGTCTGTGTGCTTGCGCTTTCTAACAGCAAGCGTACCATACTGACCGTGTATGACCGTATAGCTTATAACATGGCCCACCTGACCATCAGAGTGAGCGCGTATGATGGTACGGCTGAGTAGACTGTGAAGCCCAATGCGATATAAGAAATACCCACCATTCAAAGGAGACGTTCAAATATTCGTAGCGGCGACTGATCCGAAAGAAATCGGATATATTAACAGCATTATTGAAAGCTACGAAGGCATAGGCTTGGTGCGAACGCGAGATGAAACACAGGGCGTTATTGAATTCTGGGTTGCCCCTGACTTCCTCGACCTGTTCCATCAGGTGCTACACAGTTTGAGCACCGAGCTGCCAATTACTCTTGTCAGCACAGAGCCTGAGAACTATGGCCAAACACGCACGAACCCGTAAAGTACGCTATGCTGGAGCCCATCTTGCATTTGTGTGCACCTTCATTATCGTAGGCCTCATTATTTTTCTTTTTACCCCTTTGACCTACAACCTGGACGAGATAAAGGTGTCGCTCCTCTACTGTTTTGGTCCCCTTCTAGTTTGTCTCTACCTCTACCTGCTCATGCGGGGCGATCTCGTTCCACTGCCGAGAAGCATACTGATACCTCTTGGCCTTTATTTTCTGGCTATGCTAATCTCCACACTGTTCTCCCCGCATCCCTGGATTGGCTTGATCGTCACAGGATTTCAGCTCGCGGTCCTCGGACCTTTTCTCTGCCTGGCAGGGTCGTTGCGCAAGGAGAAGCTGATTGTCAACGCATTCTGGATATACATCGTCTTTGGATTTGCAACAGCGGTTTTCGGACTACTGCACTATGGCGGCCTTTTTATCTTTCTCCATAAATTCTGGTACTATGGCCGTTCTCCTTCCCCCTTGGATAGTGGCCTGCACAGTCTGATTTTTACCCTGCAACATTCCCGCGATATGATCTCGACCATTCTAAATCGCGATTTTTTTGGAAGCTTTCTGGTGATCTTCATTCCGCTAACAATAGCCGGTACTTTTGTTTTCAAAACAGCTGGCCGCCGATTGTTTTCAGCCATTGCAGGACTTCTGATGGTCTTATGTCTCTATCTGGCGTTCTCAAAAGACAGCGGTGTGGCCTTCATCCTGTCAGTGCTGGTGTTCGCCACAGCCTACTACAAATACGAAAGCGAGAAAAAGATTCGCATTCCGCATCTTCATGTCTGGATCATTGGATGCTTCATCCTTGCGCTGACACTGGTGTTCTTTACGCGAGGTATCCTCGCCGAGAAACTAAAAGGTGTGGGATTTACGTTTACTTCGCGTATGATTATCTGGGCCGGTGGCGTAAACATCTTTATTGAATCGCCGCGTACAATACTTTTCGGAGCCGGCCCCGGCACCTTCCGCCTCCTGTTTCCGAAATTTCGAAGTCCTGACTACCATTTGTGGGATATTTCTAATGTCACACTCTTCTCGCATAATAACTATCTTGACCTGCTTGCTGAAACCGGCGTCCTCGGATTCATCTCGTATATGTGGCTTGTGGCGGTGATCCTTTACTTTGGATTAAAGCTCATCCGTGGATGTCAGAACGCGAATTTGCGTGTGTGTCAGATCGGGATACTATCAAGTCTCTGTGCCATGTTATTGACCAATTTCTTCAGCCCCAATGCGCGCTGGGCCGTTGTGGGGATAAACAACTGGGGAGTGCTGGGGCTTTCGCTCGGATGCTACCTCTACTGGCAACAAAGTACTGCCAAACCCGGCGGTACGCATCGTTTGGCCAGCACTCCAAAACCCATCACCATGCTTGGGCTGCTCGTTCTTTCACTCCTTATCAGCGTTCTCTCAACCGTATATGGCATTCGCTATTTCCTCGGCGCATACTATAATAAACAGGGATTGGACTATACCATCGTTCAACACTACCCAATTGCCATTACAAATTTTAAGAAAGCTCTCGAGTATAATCCAACCTTTATCACTACCTACTATAAACTTGCCCACGCCTACAACCAGAACGGCCAGACTGCCCTTGCCCTGAAGACGTACGAGGACTTGGCAAAATACGCGCCTGATTATTCCGAGATTCACTATAATCTCGGCGTCATGTACTCCGCCCTGGGCAACAGCGCGGCGTCGTCTAAGGAATTCGTCAAAGCAGCCGAAATGTCGAACAAAGTGAACGTCCAATACACCCTGGCCCAGGTCTACCAGAAGAATGGTCTATATGAAAAAGCTAGAGATGTCTTAATAAAAATGCCACAATACAAGAGAGATCCGCGCGATGAACAAATGACTGCAGAGAAAGAGGCAGAATTTAAGCTCCGTGCCAAGGAGCAACTGGTTAGGGTTGCCGCGTCACTCGGGGATTACGCACTGGCTGAAAAGACACAGTACGAACTCTTTCGCCAAGATCCAGGGAATCCTAAAAATATTCGCGGTTTGATCAATATCTATAAACTCACCAGAAATTATGACAAGGCCTACAAGTTCCTCCAGCAGGCATTACAGAATAACCCTCTGGATATTTTCTCGCACTCGCAGATGGTCGAGCTGCTCAGGCACACAAACCGCTACCAGGAAGCCCTCGAACACGCCAAAGTGGTCGAAAATCTCCAGCCGAAAAACCAAGAGAACATGTATAGACTCGGACAGATTCATTCCAAACTTAATAACCCGGAAAAGACACGATCCTACTATCAGAAAACGCTTGACCTCGATGCCTCAACCTCCTTCGGAAGGGCTGCCCGCCGAGCGCTAGATCAACTCCCCTAATAAAACTAATTACTCGCACTGGCGACGTCCGTCTATACTATTATCACGTCTCTTTCTGCCCTCGAGCATAATGCAGTAAGGCTGATTCCTGTGCTACATACAAGACACAGAGTAGTGAATTGCAAATTGAAAAATGCAAAATGCAAAAGTAAAATTTGGACTTTGATATTTTCATTTTGCAATCTGCATTTTGGGGTTGTTTCAAGCTGCTCTGTGCCTCCGCGTCTCTGTGGCAGTTTCAATCAATAGAGGCCATAAGGAAGTTGGGGCTCACAGGCATTGGGCAGGAGCCGGAAATTATTTCTGCCCAATTGTGATGCACCGTGAGATAGGGCAAAAATTTTTGTACAATATTGATATTATAAATCTTGCGCGGCGTGACCTTGCTTCAAGCACTTCTTTTAGGTCAGTCTTTCCCGCAGGAAATGCACAATTCTGTGATTTGTAGACCTCTGAAAAGATGCGTCTTGCGATTTTGTCAATTTTTCTGTTGATTTTTGCCCAGCAAATGTATATCAAATTTAAGTTTCCAATGCATATTCCTCTCCCCTGCTCTTCTTGTTGGGTGAATCGGTAAAGGGGTGCACGACAACTCGGAATCTTTGATTGCAGGGGATCCCTCCCGACGTCGTGGTTCGCTGATTGCCAGTCCTCATTGTTGCAAGACATCCCGGTTGTGTAACAAAACAGGCAAACTGGCGTAGTGTGCATTGCCAGCATGAGGATGTAACTGTGTTCTATACAAGATCTTTAGCGCGTCTTTACGAGACTCCCCTCAACCAGAAAGTGCTCCTATTCATCAGTATGTTGGCCTGCACGTTTATACTGAACTTGCAGCTGCTTTCGATCCAACACAGCGTGCACACGTTTCCATTGATCATCGTCATCGCATTGCACGGATTCTGCATATTGCGCCTGCTCGCCCATGTACCTTCAGGGTTTCAGGATATTTCTCCGCGCATCCGCCTGGGGCTTGAAATCTGTCTGATTGCTCTCATCCCAATTATCTATTCTGCTCCGCTCGCCGTGGATTTTGTTGGTAAAGAGCTTCTTGCGGGTCACATCCTAACATCCACCGAGTGGTTTAACGATCTGGCAGAGGGTCTCTTCTTCCTCGCTACCGTGGCCACAATGGAAAGTCTCTACTGCCTCGTTCACCACAGAAAACCTGCACACGCCGAAAGCGATCCAACCAAAGCATAGCCTACCAGACTGAAGCCAGCCCCTGAGACTTGATACCTATTCTTTGAGCTACGACGAGTATGAGAACCAGGCTTGCATTGACGCGGAAGAACTACGGAAGGCGTGGCACTTCCAGGTGTTCCAGAATAACCTGGTCAACGCCAAGAATTGCCTGCGAGGAATCCGCTGGATCGAAATTCATTATGTCCCACGCTGCAAACATATTCTGAATCGGCCCTGAGATCATCTCCTGAGGCGGGTAAAAGTAGATCTCATATTCGACCGGCATTGGTGAAGGTGAACAGTCGCCATTTCCCGTGGAATTGACTACAAGATTGGTCGACACCTGCCAATCCTGACTGTGCAAGCGCAGACGCACGGTTGGGACGATTGACCGATCTGTCTGATCTGAATGCACAAGAAACCGCGCACGATAGACAGTATCCCCCCAGATAGGAATTTCTGCCGGACTGTTCCACCCGCCAAAAGTGTTCGTATTGCTCATTGACTGAAGCCCCAGGCTCCCATTTGAGGACGACGGCACAGGCTCGCTGAATACCGCAGGGACACTAAAGAAACTCCAGCCCTCCTCTCCGCTCTCGAACGTATAAATCTTCGCCCGCGTTACTCCTTCCAGCTGGCGCTTCGCAATCCGATTGACCGTGAGTGAATGCAAAAAGAGGCTCGCCTGAGGACTGTCCAGGGGATTAAAACCCATGAGATCCATTGCCGCGCTGAGACTCTGCGCTCCGCCCATATTGCCCCCATCTCCAACCGATGGCGAAAAGTAGAACCAATACTCTTTCGGGCTGGAAATTGGCGCGACAAGTGCATTGGCCACACTATCCACGACCATTGCACCGTTCAATTGATTATTGTCAAGATTGAGACGAAGACGAAATTGCGGAACCTGGAGTGGAGTCGTCTCGTCTGTGGAGATCAGAAACCGAGCCTCATAGAGACTATCGCCAATCAGGGGAATATCCGTGGTCGGGCTCGACCAGAAGCCAAAGTTGCTGATATTGCTCGTTGCAGCAATTTGCAAGCTGCCTCCAGGCCCGATTCCTGCTTGCGGCTCGGTGAAGACTGCGGGTGTTGTAATAAAGCTCCACGAGGAGAATCCCGCGTACGCGTCGCGGCGGACGAAATCGCCGTTGCAGGCTCCAGGGGTAGGGTGCTCTGCATCTATTCCGCAGGTATTCTCCCAGTCGCTCCCCTTGTCGTGATCTGAGGACTGAGCATCGCGACCCAGAGTGTGGCCGTGGGTATTGCTCCGCGCCGAAGGCGGGTTCGTATCTGACCATGCTGTGCCTGCTGGCGGTGACGCTGTGGAACTGCCCCAGCGCACAAAATCCACACCTTGCCCTGCGGCATTCACCAACGCACACGAGCCGCCTCGCAATTCATACCAGCGAATCTCGCTATGCGTATAAATCTCCCCTAGCCCATTTGTCCCCGGGCCTTCCCTGATCAGCAAATATCCATGCGAGGGTAGAACCACGGACGGCAGCGTAAAGCTGCCTGAACCGAGGTGAGTATCCGTCCATTCAATACGCCAGTTAGTCAGATCATACGAACTTGCAGAGCGGTTATAGATCTCGATCCAATCCAGATCCCCAAGATCCAGTTCATTAATTACAACTGGCGTCCCCGAAAGCGTGGAGAATGAATAACAGTTGCCATTCTGATCATCAATAGTCGTATTCCCGGACGCATCTGCCGCAACGACCCGGAAATAATAGGTCGTGCCGCGCTGTAAGCCCGAAAGCGAAAGAGAATGCTGGGTGACTGGAACCGAGGAGTAACCGGAGCCAATCAAAAATGAACAAGCAGGGCCATACTCAACGAGGCTTGCTGTGGGTTCGTCTGTTGTCCATTCAATCGTGGCACCGGTATCCTGAATATTGATAATTTGAACGTTTGAGATTGTGGGGCCGATGCAGTCAATCGTAGCCGTGGCTATAACTGTTCTCCCTGTCCCTGTGCCATCGTCCGCATCGTTGTAGGTAACAGCTATAAGGTCTCCTGAGCTGACCTGTAACACACCGTCAGAGACCGGTGGCCCTTCAGCAATTGCCAGGCTCCCAGAGAAAATGCCTTGTGCCGTCTCGGCAAGAGTTACGGTTTCCGTGGTGGCTTCCGTTGTGCTGGTCGCGTACACTGTATATTGACCCAGGTCTGCAAGATCGCCATCCACGAGCGTGATCATTATTACGTCGGTGCACCGATAGACAGCGCGATCCAGGCTGAGCACCCCGCGCGAACTCACACACTCGACCCGCTCCGCCAGCGTCACGTCGTCCAGGTACCAGCCCGGGTACTGGGGGTAGCCGATCCCTATGTCCGTGGCCACGCGAAATCGAATCAGGCGGCTTGACCCTTCAAGGCCGTCCAGGTCAATGGCCACCTTCGTCATCGCGCCGATCTCCCCGCCGGTCCACGCCATTCGTCCTTTCAGCGGTGTTTCGCCGTAAATGGAGTTTGTATATCCACCCTGGGTAATCCGGTCGCCCAAGTCCGTCCACGTGCTGCCTTCGTCAATGGAAATTTCGACCACCGCACCGTCGAATTGAGGTTCCAATCTAAAGGTATGCCAGAAGATCAGGAGCGAGTTGGCTGGAATTTCCAGCGGCGGGGACTGCAGTACGTCATCCTTGACTTGATCCAGATCCTTGCAATACCAGACATGGGTAGGACTATGGGCAGAGGCGAAACTCTCGCGCACCCATTCGGCCGGGCCACTGAGAGAATACGCGGTCCAGTCCTGGCTATCCGCTGATTCGAAATCGTACATAAGGATCGGACTAATGATTTTCGTGGAAAACACGTAGCAGGAGCCTGCGTTGTTATTTACTGTTTCCTGCCCATGCACGTTCGTCGAGGCGACTTCGAAGAAGTAGGTGGTACATTCTTCCAGTCCCGTGATCGTAATGGCGTGAACGGTTACATAGTCTGTTGAGACAACTGACGTACTTAGCTGGGCGCATTCCAGACCGTAATTGACCTTGCTTGTTGCAGGCTCGTTAGTTTGCCAGGTGATCTCTGCCTGGCTCTCTGTTACCCCCACCACCTGCACATCACTGATCACCGGAGCAGCCAGGCATGGTAGGGGCGTTAAATTTAACGCCCCTACGGCAAAAAGCATCACCGCCCAGACCCAGACAGACCCTGTCGGGACGAGCGAGCAACTGCCTATGAAGGTCCTCACTACCTTCATGATTGGACTACCATATTCTCAAAACCAGGCCCTGTCAGGCCCTGCGATTTCCTTTCACCTGCTCGATCATAGCCATAACCTTTCCCGGGTCTTTCACCCCGGGAGAGAGTTCCACTCCACTACTCACGTCTATACCGTCAGGGCAAAGGGCCGCGATCGCCTGACTGACGTTATCAACATTCAGGCCACCCGCCAGAAAAACGCGCACGGGCGGGAGACCGCCTGCCCGCGTTTTTAGATGCGAGATGAGTGTCCGAAAAAATTGCCAGTTAAAGGGCCTTCCTGTGCCACCGTACCGCCGCTGACCTTTTTGTACGTCGGAGGTATCAAAGAGTAATGTATCAGCGCCTGCTGCAACGTAGTCGCTAATGCGCTGCTCGAGGTCGCGCTGATCATCCGGCGCTTCAGTACCTGGCGGCAGATGAATCACCTTCCACACTTCGCATCCCAGGCGCGCCTTGGCCCGACGTACCTCCTCTGGCGGCTCATCCCCGTGCAATTGCACTGCATGGAGCCCAAGCTGCTGCCAGACGCGTTCAGCAAACTCTAGCGGCTTGTTTACCAGAACGCCTACCACGCGAATCTTCGACTCGGCAAATATCTCCCCAGCCTGTTCTACTGTGACAGACCGCGGCGAGGGGGGAAATTCCAATATCACACCGCAGTAATCTGCACCGGCACGTTCGGCTAAGAGCCGATCATCCCGTCGCGTGATTCCGCAAATTTTAAGCTCCGGCATGCGAACACTCCAGCGTTTTGGAAACAAATGTTGAGGGACCAAGCGGCGTTTGCTTCATTGAATTGCACAAATGCTCTCTCGCCTAACCCATGCAGGAGAGACACACATCCCTCATAGCGCGGTAGACTGAATCGGATGATTAGCCCTTCTGCCTCTCCGTCTCTTCACGTACCTTCCGTGCAATCAGTGGCTTTGCCTCGTCAAAAAATGGCTGCGCCATTTCCATTGTCCAGGTTCGCTCCTCAAACGAGCGTTTGCCCATCTGGTCAAGAAAGCGCGACTGAAAATCCGCCAGACGGCTTCCGTAAATGTGGTACGAATCAGCCATATGAACGTAGCGGCCCACGCTGACGGTTCTCCCTAAGCGTTCGGCAATCTGCTGTGCCATGCGCTCCTGCAAGGCGATCAAGGCAAACATGTTCAGAAACGCAGCTTCGTAGGCGTCATTGGAGCGGAAGCGAACATTCATGTTGAGCACCACGTCAGAAGAGTTCTCTGCCTGGGGCACCAGGCGACACCAGATCGATTGGAGGCAGGCTGGATCGTCAATGTGAAGATCCTCCCATACTTTCCACGTCACGGCCTGTGCCCGGCGCGAGTGGGGTTTCTCAGCTAATCGCGAAACAATATAGTGAATCTGATCCACCCACTTCTCCTCTCCCCTACGGGTCATAAAACGGTATGCGCACAGCCGTTCGTGATACGTATATTCCCAGCGGGTATCGTTCGGATCGTCCTTATTGCGAATCCAGTGATCTTTAATTCCGTCGAGCACCTCCTGGCGATATTCTTCGAGAAAGTCCAGCCCGGCAGGAAAACTGCGATGAATCCGTGGCTCAGACAGCGGCTCCTTGACTTCCACTATCATCGTGGCGTCAATACTTGGGGAATCGCTTGCCTTATCGTATTCAGTCCTGATCCGGATTCCATGCGCATAGAGCAGCTGGAGCGACTTCTCCCATGCCTCAGCCAGACTTTTCCCCCGCGCAAAAAGCACGGGTATGTTTGGTTGCGTCATCGCACCAGTTCTCCTCATCAAGCAAATGTGATGTCGTGTACCACAACGATATCTACTATTGCCACTTATTCAGTCAGCGTCAACGACATTTTTGAATAATCAAGGAGGGAAAAACAGAATCATAAAAGTGGATTAAAGTGTTAGGTGCGGAGGGTATTCAGACGGGAAGACCTGAGCCGGGTAAGGGCGTTCAATTGAACGCCCCTACCTAATCGGGCAATAAAAGCCTCCAGCATTTTATGTACGGCGACCGCGGGTACCTACTTATTTCGGCAGCCGGAGGAGTGCCCGGCGTATAGCTCCCTGGACTTTCTCCCCCGATATGGTGGGATATTCTTCGCAATCACGCTCTTTCAGGAAGAACGACGCCTCCCTGTTCGCCCTTCCCAGAGTCACCACAAATTTCTCATCGAAACAATCCGGACAGATTGCAACTACCTGGGCCCCCTCTCCAATATGCTGAAGCGCATCTTTGACGATCAATTCAGCGGTCTCGATGCTAATCTCCACTTTTGCCAACTCTGCGCTTCTCTTCGCCGGGCGAATCACACCGGCCTTAGCTCACTCATGGCCCAAAGAAGCATAAAGATGATCATTTTGCCCCGTGCTCCATAAGCCCATGCCTTACCCTGGGGCATTCAGAAACACCTTCGCATTCACCCCATCTGTATCATTTAATACCAATAATGTACTTTTGTCAACATGAGCTGGGAAATCCGCATTACGCTGTCCATAATAATGACATGAATTGAAAAGAATCCCAAAAATAGTTGCCAAACTTATGGCGCCCCCCTTTATGATGATGCCATAATGTGCTTTCAATGATTCGTGGCGCTAATGATATGGTGATTGTTAGAAATAATGGTATAGTGTCTTTATGAAAATATATTCTTAATAAAAATACTGGCTTGTCAAGCTATTTTTTGAAAAAAATTATAGTGATCTTGTCTTGGGTGGTGACTCGCCCCCAGACGAGGTTCTTGCCCAGCCTGTCACGCAGGTTTGCAGCATTCCGATAAAGCTCACACCATAGCGCAATAGTCGATATGTAAAAGGCGGGAAAATCCTATTATTTGAAAAATGCGGCTGGGTAAATTTAGGCGGCGACTTGGGGCTCTAATTCGTAATTATAGTGACGTGTCTTAATACCAATGCTGTTGAGGCTCTTCACTTCGTTCAGAATGGCAAGCCCGCCTCAGGCGCACAGGCGCTGTCATTCTAAGTCGCCACAGGTTGAGAATGCGCCTTGTGCGTGCGGACGAAGAATCTTGCATAAGAATCTTTCGTCATCATATTTACGAACTGTTAAATCCAGGGAAGATGCTGTTCCTACGGGAGGCCCCTGCCTCTGCTTCAGTCCCCACCAGAAACCACATCAGATAGAAATAGTAGGGGCGTTAAACTTAACGCCCCTACCAGTCTGATCACCTTTTTTCAACAGAGCAAATCGAGCTGCAAGCTACTGAAAGAAATAAGAAATTTCGACATTTAGTGCCACAGCCAGCTTAAACAGGGTAGAAAGCGACGATGCGCAATCGCCCCGTTCGATTTTGGAGATCAGGCTAAGTGAGACACCGGCACGGTTACTGAGCTGGCGCAAGGTGAGGGCCTTGTCCTTACGCAATTCACGCATTTTCCGGCCAATTTCGTACATCAGCTGCCGTTGCGGGTCAGCCTTGATCCCTCTCTCGTGAACATAGCGGTTCATGACGTCAACAAGTTCTGCCATTTTGAACGGCTTCTTAACATAGTCATAGGCTTGGAGCTTAAGCGTCTCGACTGCCGAATCAATGGACGGATATGCAGTGATTATGATCACACCGATGTCGGAATCGAACTTCCGGATTTCCCTTAGCACGGTCGCCCCGTCCTTTTCTGGCATACGCAGATCGAGGAGCACGAGCTGATAGCTTTTGTTCTTCAGCTCGCTCAGGGTTTGCCCCGGATCAGTAATGCCAAAAGCCCCAAATCCGTTTTCAGTCAGAGCCTCGCGCAAAGATTGATTAAAATCGCGATCATCGTCAACAACTAGAACATTTACTTTACCCTTTTCGTTCATTGTTTCTCAATCTCCTTTCTTTTTGTTAAACCTCGCCAAGCTCAATATGGCGATTTGGCGGTTTACCTTTTCTCTATCGTCCTCTCACACGCTGCACCTCCTTTGGGGCACCTTAAGCAATATCGTGCCGTACTATTGTAGGATCCACAGGGAGTACTACAGTAAAGACGGCTCCTTTGCGCGGACGACTCTCAATCTCAATACTTCCGCCGTGGCCGATGACAATCCCCTGGGAAATAGCCAGGCCAAGTCCAACCCCATGAGATTTGGTCGAGAAGAACGGCTCAAATATCCGGGACCGAATCCGTGCTGGGATACCCACACCTTCATCTTTGAACACAATGTGCACCTGTCGTCTAGCCGCAAAGGATTTTGTGCTAATCGTTAGGCTACCTCCAGTGTGTAAAGCCTCCAGTGCGTTCACGATGAGATTGGTGAAGACCTGTCTTATTTGATCACTGTCAACCGGTACATGCGGCAGACTCCGGTCGTATTGGCAAGCGATTTTCTTCCCTTCTGCCCGGAACCGCTGCTCCATCATCGAAATGCTTTCATCCAGGATAGTATGGATGTCCACAGTTCGCTTTTCCAGAACCCGGTGCTTTGACAGATCCAGCAGCCCTTCCACTGTATTGGAAATCCTCTCTATCACATCCAACATCCGCTGATATTCCTGGGCTGGCTGGCCATTCGGCTTAGGGCGATCGCGTAGCCGCTCAAGATCCAGGGAAAGAGAGGCAAGCGGGTTGTTGATTTCGTGTGCC
Organism: uncultured Candidatus Sumerlaeota bacterium; assembly: GCA_964454265.1. GTDB lineage: Bacteria > Sumerlaeota > Sumerlaeia > MWCT01 > JAUWMI01 > JAUWMI01. The sequence continues at coordinate 68,572 of CAYVXD010000003.1, forward strand.
ACACGCGCTGCCACCTGGCCGACCATGGCGAGACGTTCCAGGTGGCGCATGCGCTCTTCACTGCGGCGAAATTCTGTAATGTCGCGAATCGAACCAGCCATTCTGGTAGCCTTGCCTTCTTGGTTCCAGATCGCCTGCCCACGGGAACTGAACCACCTGTACTCCCCCAATTTCGTGCGAAGCCGGTACTCCACGTTATAAGGAACGCGCCTCTCAAGGTGGTCGCGCAACGTATCCATAACCCGATCGTGGTCCTCAGGATGTAACCGTGACTCCCAAGTTTCATAAGAGCTTTCGATTTCATGATCTTCGTAACCAAGCAGCTCCTTGAATCGAGGAGAGTGGTAGACTTCATTGGTGATGATGTTCCAATCCCATAAGCCCTCGTTGGACCCCCGAGCAGCAAGATCAAACCTTTCTATACTTTCCCGCAGTGCCTGCTCCGCCCGCTTGCGCTCGGTAACGTCCCTTGTGGTGCCAATAAAGGCGTTCACCTTTCCATCAGCATCTTTAATCACGGCGGCATTTAATTCACCGGCAAAGCGAGTCCCATCTTTCCTCAGCAAGGTATATTCTGCACTTTTTACAAACCCTTCCTTCAGGGTTTTTTGAAGATTTTTTATAGCCTTCTCGCGGTCTTCCGGGACGACGAGTTCAAAAGAGTTTCTTCCGAGTAGCTCCCCAGCGCGTTCAAAACCGTGCAGATCTGCTGTCCGCTGAGATGCGTAGGTAATGCGCCCCTCTAAATCAGTTACAGTCACCGCATCTGGGGAGGTTTTCACCAGCGTCTTATACATTTCTTCCGACTCCCGTAGCGCCTCCTCCGCCCGCTTGCGCTCGGTAATGTCGCGAGATATTTCAATCGCGACGTTACTGTGTCCATTACTATGCATCGGGACCGAGACAATCTCGTATATCCGGCCGTCTTTCCCTTGTGCTTCCCGCTGCACTATCTTATTATGCTCAATAGCCTCCATCATGGGACACGACTGACAGGGTTGCGAACGTCCCTCATAGACGCGGTAGCACTTTTGCCCTTGCACATCACCGATCCGCTCTTGCGCCCAGCGATTCTGGTACTGAATTACATAGTCGCGGCTAATAATCTGCACCCCTTCGTTAACGGCTGAGAGGATGGAATTCAACTTTTCCTTCTCAGACTTGACAGCCTCGAACAGTCGTACTTTCTCAATCGCAGTTCCAATCTGGTAGCCGATAGCCGTGAGCAGATTGACATCCGCGCTACCAAATTTGCGCGATTTCTTGGTCGCTACTTCAAGCACACCAAGTACTCGGTTGGGTGACTTAATCGGGACACTCACAAATGCCTGGAAGCCCGCCTCGAGGGTAGCCGGAATAATGCGGTTAGACTTCGACGCTTTCGCGGTGACTATCGCCGGCCTGCCGGTTTTGGCTACTTGGCCAGTGAACCCCTCGCCCACCCCGAGCTGGTGAATGGCAGCACGCAGCCGGCGCGGCAACCCTCGGCTTGCCTTAAGATGAAGCACCCCTTCGGCTTCATCCATGATAAACAATACAGCGGCCTCAACGGAGAGACCTTCACGTATTTTGTCGAGCGCAGTATTAAGAATTTCCGTAAGATCGAAAGATCGGTGTACAATCTCGCTAATGCTGTTGAGGATAGCCAGCTCGCGATTATACCGGCGGATCTCCTCCTCAGCTTTCAATCGCTGCGTAAGATCACGGTAAATGCCCTGGGTGAAATATTCACCGCCAATCCGCATGCGGTTCCCGGTCACTTCGACAGAGAAAACTGTTCCATCTTTGCGGCGCATGCTTCTCTGTACTCGCGTATAACCCCGCTGCAAAAGGCGGGAAAAGTCCTCGCGAACCTTCCGTTTCGGGTACCCGGGGATATATGTTCCCACCATTTTCCCTACAATTTCAGCCCGCGAGTAGCCCAGCATTTTACACATCATCCGATTGGCTTCTATATAGCGCCCCGTACTATCCGCGAGCAGCACACCATCACTGGCTCCGTCAATCAGCGCCCGGTATCTAACCATCAAGTCTGTGATCCGCCGATCACGCTCAATACGCTCAAGAGCCACACCCACGATGTTGCCGACAGCAGTCAGGAGCAGCTCGTCTTCTCGCGAAAACTCCCGACGCCGAAGATAGCCGAGATTCATCACCCCCAGAACACGGCCGCGAGATTTTAGCGGCACACTTGCGTTTGACCGAACCCCAAGACGCCTAATTGCCTGGGGGCGGTTAAGGTGCCGTTCTTTCAGAACGTCGCTTACCATAGCTGGCTTGCCACTCTTGGCCACCCGTCCTGTGATTCCTTCACCAACTTTGACAGTACTAAGCAGGTTGAGTTCTCGTTTGTGGCGGCAAATAGAGCCACTCGCTGCCACGCAGCGCAACACCTGCTTTTGATCATCGAGCAAGAATAAGAGACCGTCATCCGCGCCGAGGGTCTTCATCACGCGCTCGAGCACGACTTTGAATACCTTATCCATGCTCAGCGTTTGGCTGATCTCTGAAGAAATAGCGTTGAGCATGGAGAGTTCTTTATTTCGCTGGAGGAGCTGTTCCACTGCCTGGTGCTCTGCGGAGGTATCACGGTGAATGCCCAGATAGCCGTGCACATTACCTGCGGCATCCTTAATGGGGCTTACACTAAAGGACGACGGGAAGACCTTTCCATTCTTGCGCCGGTGTTGCTCTTGGAAGCGGTGCGCCGTGCGCCCAAGAGCAGACGGCAACTCGCGCGCCAGGCGTTTCAGCCCTGCCGCACTGGCCAATTGCGTCGGCTTCTTGCCGAGCACTTTCCGTCTCCCATTACCATAAACCCGTTCGAATGCCGGGTTAACGTAAAGAATACGCCCATGTGAATCTGCAAGAATAGCGGGCTCATCAAGGTGCTCGAGCACCTGCGAAAATGACGGCACATCAATATCAGATTTCCGGTTTACCACTCGTTTACGTGATCCCATTTTCCCCAACTCCATTGCGGCCCTGGTAATACCTCTACGGCTCCAGAGAACAAGATACCAGGGAGGTAGTTCCAGGCCTTATAACAAGGTATAAAAAGAGAATAGGCATAGACCGATCCGTTTTGCAAGCGAAAAATTATAGCCAGGATAAAATTGACCCGGGAGGCCAAATCAGAAGAGATATGGAGAGGTTATGCCGAATTTTAAAATAAAACTACCAGCCAGTGGGCAGAAGAAGAGACCTTTTAAAAAGTTGCAGAGAAAGAAACTGAATCAGTGTAGGTTTATATTATTTTAGATTCTTTAATCAAAAACTTGCATCACGGGAAATTCGCAAATAGCTATAACACAAATTAGAAAACGGATACCTCCTAAGCTATTTCCCCAGCAAGATTAGGCAACCGAATACAATGAATACAAGCCCGGCCAAGTAGCGAATGTAGTGGAGAGGTATTAATCTGGTAAGAGCCTCGCCAAACGCCACTGCAAGCACTGTAGCCAGCACCAGGGCGGCACCAGCTCCAAGTAAAACAGCCAGCGGCATCTTTTCCTTTGCCGCCATACCGACAATCGCAAGCTGTGTCTTGTCGCCAATCTCTGCCAAAAAAATCAGCAAAAATGAGCTAAGGATAATCTTCCAGTCCATGATCAGCACTCTCCTTCTGTCTGTCTTTTTTACCTCCTCTACCAGGTCCGTATATTTATGGCAAATGAAAATTGGAGGGCGTTGCCTTGTAACCACCAAAGAAAAATAGGGTACAGTCCACGCGCTCGTTCCTCGCTTGGGACAGTCCCCGATATTTCTCCGATTTTTCTTCCCCTCATTTCAAATATGACGGTGCACTGGAACTTCATTAAGAGAATGCAATGGTTTTGTAGCTTCCAGACGATGTGCCCAGTCGGCCTAGTAGTCCGTCAACATTGTTTTGATGGGTAGCGTTCGCCGCGGCGAACAGTCTGGAGGGCATCCTGCCCTCTCCTCATATGAAGGCGAGACGCCTTCACAATCCGCCACGGCGGACCGGGACGGCGGCGCTACGCCATATCAACAACTGACTTTG
>CAYVXD010000004.1:0-67342 GCA_964454265.1 uncultured Candidatus Sumerlaeota bacterium
CCTGTCAGATTCAGTACAGTCAGCTACTACGTAGGGGCTACGTAGGGGCTCATCCGCCGCGGCGGATGAGCCCCTACAGCTCTCAGCGAGCGTGAAATTGCGGAGTTTGAGAGTTTCGGCGGGAACGCGAAGGCCGCCTATGAGTCCGTCCACCGGAAGCACATTCAGGGAGTGAAGTTAAAATTTAGCGTGATGACCTGACCCGCGGGAACGTACGAGGTTTTGGTTATCGGTGAATGGCCAGGCGCATTGACCGTAACCGTGTAATTGGCCAGCGTGAGGCGAGTGAACGCGTAGAATCCAGTGCCATCGGCGGTGAGGGATTTCTGGACAGGCCCGGCAAGGGTCACCAGAGCCCCATCCACTGCTGCGCTACCGTTGCTCACAGTGCCGCAGAGAATCCCCTCGGTCGGTGCCGAGAGCCATGGTGCGACCGGCACTGCCGCCGGGCTAGAGAAGATCTGATTCTTGACCGCCTGGAAGAAATCGTCTTGCGGCTGGCCATCTTTATTCGTTGTGGCGTAGCTGAAAATAATGCTTCCGTCAATATACGGATTATTTTGAGCAACGGTTAGCTGTGTGATGGAATCATTAATCGAATGGAGATAGGCGGCCTGGCCGGTGAGACAATGGTGACCATACTTGACGCTAGCGGCAAAATCCATCCAGAGGCGGTAGTCTGCTGCCTGGTTAGCAATATATTCGCGCTTATAGTTCATGGGGCAATTCATATCTAGAATCCCTTCTTCCATCCATCCACGCCAATCCTGATAAACCTGCACATAGGGACTTGACAGGGTAAAGTCGCCGGGATACGTGCCCCAGGTAGTTGTTGCTGCCGACACTTTGACGAGAGGCTTAATAGCCTTGATGCGGATGTAGGTCTTACGAACCAGGGCGGTCACCTGGTCTCGCCGAAACTGGCACCAATCGGGATCACTTACCGAGGGAGTGCCGCTACGACCATACAGCGTGTTAAATCGGTTGACACTGATCTGATTGTAGCCCCAGTCCGGGTCAGGGTAGCGGATGTAGTCATAGTGAATTCCATCCACGTCGTATTTCTTCACTATTTCCACTGCAACGTTTACCGTATAGTCAATCACGTCAGGAACACCAGGATCAAGGAACCTGCTCGAGTAGTGGAACGTACTGCCGCTCGAGTTTCGGCACACCCATTCGGGGTGCAGGGAGAGAATGTGGGCCGGTGGAACCGTCGTAGAGGTAGCAACTCGGTAGGCAACTAGCCAGGCGTGGACTTGGATGTACGGCTTACCACTGGAGGTATCATGAGCTTGGGCGATAAGGTCAGCCAGGGAATCGTAGTCGGGCGGCGATACTTCGGGAGCTTTCGGCTCAATGTCAGAATCGTGAAACGCCTCGGCGGTTTTTCGATTCTCGATGAAGATTGCATTATAATTGTAAGCTCGGGCGCGTTGCACAAGGAGGGCCGTCTCGGAGGCATTCATGAACCCGGCGTGAAATGCGTCAACCCACATGCCTCGGTACTCAGCCTGGGCATATGCAGTATCCGCAACGAATACCACGATGCTCGTGAGCATAAGTCCGAGAACACAGCCCAAATGAATTCTGGTCATTCTCTTAATCCAGCAGAAGAGATAACCCGAAAAGCACAGACCCCCTAAGGCGCAGTATCAGGTGATGGCGTGAGAACCGGAAGCGAAGGAGAAGAGGCCTCACCGGCGTCCCGCAGACGAATCGCTTCATTTATGCGAAATCGCGCACTGGCTTCCAGCTGGGTCTGCGGATAGGTTGCTTCAATCTTCTGGAACCACTCGATCGCTTTATCGTATTCGCGATTCTGTTGGTAAATCCCTCCGATTTCAAACAAGGCTTCAGGAACTCTTGAGGAATGCGGGAAATCATTAATGATACGATTGAGTTCCGCGAGTGCCTTATCGCGTTCTCCGCGCAACAAGTAAGCTCGCCCCAGTTGATAAATCAGGTTCACCTTTGCTTCGGTCTCCAGGGTTTCATCAATCGCGGCTTTGAACTCTTTGATGCTCTGTTCATACAGCTCCTCTGCCTTACTATCCTCGCCTTTCTTCTCCGTGAAAAAGGCAATACCATAGAGGAGCACTGGCCTGAGATTTGTATCGGGATGCCTATCCAAAAACTGTTCATACACGGAAATGGCATCGTCATACTGCTCATTTTTGGCATAGGTGGCAGTGAGTCTCTCCATGGCTGCGCTCAGGGCATCTTGATTGGTCTCATGCTCGAGGATGTACCGGTAGATGTCGCGAGCCTTATCAAGCAGATCGCGAGATTCATATAACCCGGCAAGCCTTAGCTGCAGCGACTGATAGAAAGGCGAATCTTCTGGTATTTTGCTCATTGCGTTCAGCACAACGGTAGTGGCAGCGTCGTGCCTTCCTTCAATGAGGTACGTCGTCAGGGTGTTCTCTAGTGCTTCCTGAGCTTTGGGATTGCTCAATCCGAGCTTTTCAATCACGATGTTAAGATGGTTCCGGCATTGCTCCAGGTCGCGACTCCAATAATAGCAGTCCGCCAGCAGCAAGTGCGCATCCAACGCCGCTGGATCGTCAGGATAATCTCGAATAACCTCCTTGGCCTTGATGATCGCGTCAAGTGGTTCTTGTTTCTCCAGCGCTAATTGGGCCTCGTACAGTTTGTCTTCAGGACTCTTCTTCGCGCAGGAAATGAAGAAGGCGGCTAGGATGCTCACCACCAAAAGCAGGGCTGCGTATCGGTTCATTGAAGTCCATCTCCTTTACTTGAGTTGATAATGCGAGTTAAACACTGGCTTTACTACTTATTTATTGCAAATATGTCAAAGCAAATATTGCCGTTTCACCTTACCGCTTCCTTTTAGGTGTGCATATGGATTTAGGGTATAGGCACTTGGCAAGAATCTGGTATATATGTATTCGTAGCAGTCCGTTAAAGTAGGGGCACGCCGTGGCGTGCCCTTACAATGTCCATCAAAATAATCCCATGCATTGCATTCAAAAGCAATTAGCCGCAGACGAACGCGGATACAACAGCAGGGCATATTTTTCAGAGGAAATGGGTATCACATATCGTATTGCGTTTCGGAAAAAACATCACCCGGAATGCTTGATGGATCTACTCCGATCTTCCTGGTGACTTCAGTGTTGTAGTGAGCAGAGCGGTCCCTTCTATAAAGAGGCTTTTCAACTCGTAGAGGCTCTTCACGCCAAGCAGTCGCCGGATGATAAACCCTGGACGTAAGTGAAATGTGCGAATGGCTTTGTTACGCAGTTGCCAGAGCTTCTCCCGGGATAATTGTGGAGTCTCGTAAACAGGAAAGGAAATGGAATTATCGAGTGTTGTCACATCCGAAGTGACCAGCCCATCCTGTAAGGCCTTTTGGCGGAATTGTGTGCCCATGCGGGGCATGGCGACGTTGAAGGAGGCAAATTCGGGCTTCAGCTGAAGCGCAAGCCTGATGGTGGCGTTTATATTCTCCTCTGTGTCGCCAGGTAAACCAAGGATAAAATGGGCCAGAATGCGAATGCCCACCTTCTTGCACATTGCCACCGTGTGCTTGACCTGCTCGCGGGTAAAGGGCTTCGAGTATTGGCCTAATAGCTTCTCGTCCGCAGTTTCAATGCCGAGTTGAATGGTATGACATCCGGCGAGCTTCATCAGGGTCAATAATTCCTCGTCCAGGACATTAACGCGCGACAGGCAAACCCAGGTAAACCGCAGTCGCTCGTCAAGCATTCGATTCAGGAAACGCCGCGTGCGTTCCTTGTTTGCGCCGAACGTAAGGTCTTTGAACCAGAGCTCTTTAATTCCAAGCGATTTAAGATAATACATTTCTTCTATCACATTATCAATGTTGCGGAACTTAAACCCCAGCTCGCCGCCGATGCAGTAGTCGCAACGGAACGGACATCCGTAGTCGGTCAGAATACCTGCATAAGGAATCCGGCGGCCGTGCGGAATGCGATAGCGTTCGTACGGAAACAGATCGTAGCGCGGTGGTGGCAGTGAAAATTCTCCGCGCGGAAACGCCCGGGTTCCCGGCACAATGGCGCCGGAGGGCGCCCGATAGCTGAGCGACGCAAACGGCCGCTCCTCGCCGTTAAGAAAATCAACCACCTCAGAAGACGTGAAGTCGAGTATCACTGCGCGCAAATACGGATGTTCCTCCAGAAACTTCTTATCCTCGGCGAAAAGGATATCACCATTGCCAATAAACGTGTAGCGATTTGGATGCGTCTGGCTGAGCTGACGCAGGAGGGCAAAATCCTCCACCCAGGAGACCGCACCCGTCAGAAACACAATGATTTCGCATCCTGAAGCCTCAATCTGCTTCAGTGTTTCCTGTGGTGTGAGGCGATCGGCAATCGCATCAATAACGCAAAGATCAAAGTGCGGATTTAGAATGCCGCTGAGTACAATGAGATCATAAGGTCCCCAGTAGTAGTGCGCCTTTGAGGTGTGACTGCAATAGTAGTCGCGCATATAAATGTTTTTACCCGGCGGGTTCAGCAACAGAATTTTTGGCCGTGCGTTCGACATCATTTGCAGTATGTTTCCATTGAAATACGCATCGCACCTTGGCCGTAAGGCACAAGGCTATTGATTCTGGATGAGGTCTTTCAATTGAATCAGACCATATTTCAGGTAGTTATACAGCACTCTTGGCGATCGGGCCCGCAGGATTGTCTTCCATATCACCTTTGGCCTGAGATAGAATCGGCGCATTGCAATGCGTCGCCACCTGCGCAGCTCCTCGAGGCTCATCGTGAAGGTTGGCATGGCCGGCTGCGAATATGCAGCCGTTGGGGTCTCGCCTGATCGGAGCAAGCCTTCCTTTACGGCCATCTCGTATAGTTCAGTCCCTGGGAATGGATACACATAGAATATTTCGAGAAAATCCGGGTCGAGCTGCTTTGCGAATGTGATGTCCTCCTGAAGTGTGTCTGGAGTATCCCAGGGTAGGCCGAATAGCAAATAGATGCTCGACAGAATGCCTGCTTCGCGCGTCAGTTGCATTGCGCGGTACGCGTCTTCCAGTGTGGCGCGCTTGTTCATCTTTTCCAGAATCTCGCGGTTGCCCGTTTCCACACCATAAGCGATCAACCAGCAGTGAGCCTTGTTCATCCACGCCAGCATTTCCTCGTCAATGGTATCCACCCGGCTGTTACAGACCCATTCGATATCGAGCCCTCTATTCAGAATCTCCTGACAGAGCTCAATAACCCAGGCTTTGTCGGTCGTAAAGAGGTCCGAGCGAAAGAGAAAGTTACGAATGTGGTAACGCTCAAGGCATTCCTCCATCTCGGCGATGATGTTTCCTACCGAACGAACGCGATTTTTCCGTCCTGCAACCTGCGTGGCCAGGCAGAAAATGCAATCAAAAGGACACCCGCGATTTGTGACAATTGTGGTTTGCGGTTCACCCGTGTCAGGGCGAACATACAGTTCGTTCCGCACCAGATGACGCGCCGGAAATGGTAAGGTATCCAGGTCGTCAATAAAGGGTCGCAGCGGGTTCCGTATGATCTCTCCCCTGCTATTGCGGTACGTAAGCCCCAGGATTTCCTCCCTGGGTTTTCCTCCGCCGAGTTCCCGGCACGTTTCTTCGTATTCGCCGCGAAGTACTATGTCGAGCACAGGATGCTGGTCAAGCGTGGAAACGTCGAGCGCATTAAAGTGCGCGCCCTTGGCAATAGTCACAATGTTCGCGTTAACCTGTTTGGCGACTTTGGCGGCGCGAAGGTCCTGCTCTAGCGAGGGCGTTGTAATGCTCAGCACAAGAAAATCTGGCGCATAAGACTTGAGCTCAGCCTCCAGCTCACTCCAACCCAACCGCTCGCCCGGATAATCCACAATCCGACACTCGCATCCTGCGTGTTCGAATTCTGCGGCTGCATACATGAGGTCAATGGGAGGACGAAGAGAAACGGTCTTGAGATCTTCGATTGGGGTCTGGCAGCGATCCTCGCGGATGTACAATCCCGTGGGTGGGACTATTAGCAGCACCTTAGGTGTCATCGGTGTACTTTAAAAGTTCTCTAAAATCATACGTTTCATTCCAGACATATTATAGGAGCGTATTGAACCATTGGGGTACAGTCAAGCGTTTATTCAGCAAGAAGCGTTGCGTAATGGCTGCTTCTTGCTCGTGAGCAGTCGGAGCAAAAACAGGAGTATGTTTCGTCTCATAGAATTATGATTCTTGGGATTCCATAGTGGGTTTGTCTTAAGCATCTATTGGGGATCAGTTCATCAATTGTAGGGGCGTTTAATTAAACGCCTCTACTCATGGCGCAAACGTTATAAGCATTCTGGAAAAAGCCTTAAAAGGCCAAAAATTTTGCTCCCAAATAGTCCGCTACAGATTCCGAAGAACCAGAATTATTCCGGGTTTATCAATCAATGATCCTGAGGCGTTTGAATTGACCGACGTCCTGATACCACGCTGCAGTGGGATTTGGCTTCGTATGCAGATAATCTGCTGCCTGTAGGCCCATGTAAATTGAATGATCCATATTATTATGATGAAAGAGGCCCTGGCGACCGATCGTCATGAGGCCGGGGAATTGCTGTAAGAACTGCCAGAGACGTCCCAGGCGAGTGCTGTATTCAAGGTCGTAGAGCGGATATGCGTGCTGAATAGAGAAGACAGAAGTTGCGATAACGTCCTCGATTCGATATAGGCCGGTTTGAGCAATTTGGCCAGATACCTTCGTGGCCAGCTCATCCGAAGGCATGCTCCAGATCTTGTCTCCCTCGTAGCAGGTCACCTCAGCACAAAGCAGGGCCTTGTCCGCCGGCCCCAGCGAGGGATCGAAATTCTTTGTTTCATACGCCCGGTTGACCAGCATGTCTGGCTCCGGAAAGTAGAGCCAGCTATTAGGGCTGATCTGTGGCTTTCCAACCACAATGAAGACCAGTCGCATGGCAATATATTTAAAATCACGGAGCATACCCCTGATACTCTCATCAGAATGATGCTGTAGAAGCATTCCGGCAAGCTCGGTAACCGGGATGGAGGAGATGCAGAACTTCCCTTCCGCGTGTAGTTCCTGACCGTTACTCGTGTATGTCACGCGGCAGCCGTTTGCTCGATCATTATCAACGTGTATGACAGTTGCGGACGTCCGGATTTGCCCCCCGTTGGCACGCACAAGTTCTGCCAGCCGCTCAGGCAGCTTTGCAATCCCTCCTTTTACGTAGATGAACGTCTTGAGCGTTGTGGAAGAGTTATCGCGCTTGCCTGATACAATTTCTTTAGCGAGTGTTAGCAGTCCACCAGCCGAGACTCTCACGCTAACGATATCAGCCGAGAGTTGGCGCGGGTCAATCCCCCAGACTTTCTTCGTATAGGGCAGAATCATTGCTCGATAAAGGCTTGGCCCAAATGCCTTTCGCATAGCTGCATCGTAATTATGGTAATGAGATTTCTTCCCGCCTCCGCGTACCCGTTCGAATAAATAGCTCAGCATGAAACGGCTCAGCGCGATTGGCCCAAGATGGCGCAGCAGCTCTAATGGCGAAATGGGGTACGCCAGGTATCGTCCGCGAAAGTACATCTGACTCTTTCGCACGACGGTCAGGAGATGATCGCCGAGGAGCTCGTGGAGAAAGTCGCGAATCTCGGGCAGTTCGGTATGAATGCGATGCGGGCCCAGGTCGGTCACAATGCCCTGGATCTGAAGACTTCGAGCAAGGCCGCCAACTTCGCGTTCTTTCTCCAGCACCAGCACGTCGTACTCCCCGAGCCTCGTGAGACGATAGGCTGCTGCGAGTCCTGCCAGGCCAGCACCAAGGATAATAACGCGCTTCACGATCTCAATTCCACCTGTGGGTTAATGGCGAGTTAGCGAAAAAAGCGGTATTTGAGCAGCACATATACGGCGATAAGGAAATCGCGCCAGCCGATCTTCTTGCCTTCCTCTACGGTTCGGGCCGTAAACGTGACCGGCACCTCAATAATTCGTTCGCCCTGGCGCATAACTTTTGCGGTTACCTCAGGACAGAATTCAAATCGGCGACACGTGAGGTGAAGCTCCTGAGCCACCTCACGGCGGAAGGCTTTATATGCCGTGGCTTCGTCGGTGATTTTCTGGCCGTAGAGAATAGTGACGAGGAAGGCCAGGATTTTGTTTGCCACGTAGTTTGCCAGACGCATGCATTTGACTTCGCCAAGAAACCGCGATCCGTAGGCCACCCGCGTTCGGCCGTCCACAATTGGCTGAATCACCGCAGGAATCTCTTCGGGATTATACTCCAGATCTGCGTCCTGGATGATGACAATATCGCCGGTCGCGTGTTTGAGACCTGTGCGGATTGACGCACCCTTTCCCCGGTTTTCTGTATGGGTGACTACGCGCGTATCGGGCTTCAATGCTTCCTTTTTCAGAATCTCGGCCGTGCCGTCAGTGGAACAATCGTCTACTAAAATGAGCTCCTTCTCGATGGGTAAGGCGCGAACCCGCTCAAGAACCGCTTCAATCAGATCTACTTCGTTATAGATAGGAATAATGAACGAAAGTTTCATCGCGGGGAGTCTGTGGCCTTTACGTAAGTCTCAGGGTTGATCGGGTTGTTCCTCTTGTCTTTTAAATTGCAAACAATGACAGGCACGACATGATGCCGGCTGGCAGCGCCGTAATACCGTTTCTGGTTATGCAATATGAACGCAATGCAATGGAAAAGCCTCAGGCGTGCCTTCGTAAGATTCAAGCAACCGGCTTTTTGAATTTCAACTGATAGTGGAGGGGCTGAGATTTGTCAATGGCTTTTGTCGTACGGTAAGGGCTAGTTTTATCATTGAGAATTTTCTTGGTAGGGAATGAAAAATCACGGGCAAGTTGAAAATGCGCCTGTGGCGTGATGCCCGTGCCACTGGTATTGGCCTTGGTGGAACCTTGCTACTGTTATTGGCCTTGGTAGAACCGTGTCACTGCTAATGGCCTTGGTGGAACCTTGCTACTGTTATTGGCCTTGGTAGAACCTTGTCACTGTTATTATTTTTGGTGGAACGGGCATCCTGCCCGTTGGTATTCGGCTGAATCCTTTAGAGAAAAAACATTTTCTACGCTACGACTCCTTCAGATTTACTTTAATCTTCTTGGGCAACGCTGCCTCGGCTTTCGGCAGCTTGATCTCAAGAACCCCTTTCTTATAGTTGGCCTTGATCTCCTTTTCTTTGACCTCAACAGGCAGAGGGACGGAGCGGTAGAAGGAGCCGTGGCTGCATTCCATAAGGTGGTAGTTTTTCCTCTTCTCTTCTTTTTTGAACTTCTTCTTACCCCGAATTATTAGATTGTTGCCCGAGAGTTCAACGTCAATATCCTCAGGATTCATGCCGGGCAATTCGGCTTTGACGATAATATCTTTGTCCGTCTCCTCAAGATCCACTGCCGGGGCTATCAGATCGGCAGCTTCTTTACCTTTGCCGCGGCCAAAGAAACTATCGAAGAGGCGATCCATCTCTCTGCGCAAATCGGCCAATGGCCCGAAAATTGGTTTCCATGGCAATCGTTCCATTTCTACAACTACCTTTCTTAACAGAATGCTTTATTAGACGCTATTTAGGCTCTACCGCCTGAATTATTCTGACTCTTCAACGGCCAAAATTGGTTTGGCCGGAATTTTCGCCCTTTGCGAAGTGCCGAAGGTATTCGGGCAAATCCGCCGTAGGCGGATAAACCGCCTCTATTGGCTATTACCGGAAGTAGCCGAACATTTTTCATTGAACAGCTATATACTCTGCGAAAGAATTAGATTCAGGAATAGGTAAATTATCCTCCAGCAGTCCGCGCACATGCATTTCAATAGATTCATGCATGTTCCGTTTTGCCTCTTCACGCGTAGAACCGGTAGCCACACACCCAGGCAAATCTGGTGAATATGCTGAATAGTTGTCATTTGGCTTTTCAATCACAACAAGAAAACGATACATATTACTTTGCCTCGTTCAGTTTTGCCTGTTTTAAGATGCTATTCAGGGTACCCGGCGCCAAATCATCTAATGGCTTGGCTTAAGCGGAAGGCGTGTGCGGCGAATTCGTCTCTTCTCAATGACAATGATGCAATTTGGCAACTCCTGGTTTGGAATCGTTTCAAGAGCACGCCTTAAACGTGCTACAGCTTCTTGCTCACTGTAATTTCCGCCCCGGAAGAGTATTATGCCAGGCCCTTCGGCTTGCGTCAGAGCCAAAAGCCGGGGATAGTCCAAATCCGCAGTGACTATCACTCGATGCTCATTTCGAGCGCGTTCTAAGATTGCTATATCCGAAGCACGATCTAGTCCTACTTCGACGGCATGAACCGCATCATGACCTTGTCGTACAAGCCAGACAGCCAAACCTGGTGAGAGCGGCATGTCAATCAGAAACTTCACCTCGTAAACTCCACGGTCTCCTCGTCTGCAAGAGAGGCGGCATAGCGCAGGGCTTCATCAATGTCCTCGGCCTCAAGGTAGGGATACGCCTTGAGAATCGTTTCCTTGGTCTCTCCCGAAGCCAAAAGACCAAGCAGACGTGAAACCGGAAACCGAAGGGCACGGATGCACGGCTTGCCGGTGCAAACATTCGGATCTACTGTAATGCGTTCAAATTTCATCGTTTTCTCCTCCGTGTTTTTTGCAGCAACATAGAATAAGCCTCAGGCTTATCAATCGGTTTTACTTCCGGTTTTACTTCGAGGAACTTCTCCATGTCCTGATTGGCGGAGAGGGAGGGATTCGAACCCTCGGGGCAGTTCCCCACCCACACGCTCTCCAGGCGTGCTCCTTCAACCACTCGGACACCTCTCCGCGGGATTCTCTAAAAAGCATAAAATCGAAATACCTGCAATCGCCTTTTCTTATTCTTGATTCCAATTTTAATTGAAAGGTTAGCATTGGCTGCGTATTTTTCAACTGTTTTTTTTTGCTGCCCTCACCTTATTATAGCCACGGAGACACAAAGGCACAGAGATTTTCAAAGATTTCCTTCAGCTGGGCTGTTGAAGACATATATTGACAACTTTTTGCTCTGCCCAATAGAATCCCTTACAGATTCTTTGTAAACTTGCCGATACTGCATAATGGCCTACTTGCGACGATTGAGATTGGTGAATGCATATAGCGGAACCGCGGAGACACAGAGCATTAAATTGTAGATTGCAAAATGCAAAAGGCAAATTTGAAATTTGATATTTGCAATTTTCATTTTGCATTTTTGGGTATTTCAGGATCTCTGTGTCTTCGTGTCATGCGTGCCATACTGATTTCCGGAGAGGAGTATCAAAAACATTACCGCAGACCCTGTGGAAAACTTTTGAAAAAAGGCCTTAAAACAGAGCTGATTTTGACTTGATTTCCAACACACCATCTCTGTGGCAATCTTTTATGAGCCTCAGGCTCATTGATCAAAATACGCCATAAGGCGAAACTGTAATAGAGGGAATTCTGCGCTCCGCAATGAACATTGCTCTCGACATTCGTATGATCAATTATTCAGGGATCGGAACGTACATTCGTGGCCTCCTGGAGGGCTTTTCAGCGCTTGCGGATGAAGATGTGGGCTTCTATTTGATTGGCAGCGAGCCGCAAGCACCTCGCGTTCCGTCAGGGCTGCGCTATGAGTATGGCTGTCTCTCCCTGCCGATTTACAGTGTTCGCGAACATCTCTTCTATCCGCGCACCATGCCGAATGTGCTCTGCCTCCACTACCCGCATTATCATTGTCCAGCATCTTTTCGGGGTCGGCTGGTGGTGACGATACACGATTTGAACCATTTTCTCTTTCCCGATTACTTACCCTCGCATTTGCACCATATGGCGGCCACCTGGGTTCTGAAGCGCTCGATACGTCGTGCAAGCAGAATTCTTACGGGCTCTGAGTACATCAAGGGAGAATTGATCGAATATCTTCACGCTGAGGCAGAGAAGATTGACGTAATCCCTCACGCGGTGAGCGAGGAGCTCAAACCATGCGACGATCAGGAACGTCTTGCTCAATTTCAGCAAAGACATCAACTGCCAGCTCAATACCTGCTTGCCGTGGGGATCAACAAGCCGCATAAGAATTATGTATTTTTGTTGCGGGTGCTGGCCCACTGCTGGCAGAGCAAGGCGGTCGAGCTCCCGCTTGTGTTTTGTGGTATTTCGGAGCGAAGCAGGGCGAATCTCGTAGCGACTGTTGAATCGCTGAACATAGGACCGCGTGTGATCTTTCTGCCGTATGTTAGTTACCCAGATCTGTTTTTGGTATATGCAGGGGCAACGGCTCTGGTTTTCCCGTCGCTGTACGAAGGATTTGGCTTGCCGCTGCTTGAGGCCATGAAGATGAGTGTCCCAATTGCTGCATCAAAACGACCGCCCATGCCTGAGGTTGCAGGCGATGCAGCGGTTTGGTTTGACCCAACCGACATGGATGATGCAGGGGCAGCAATTCAGCGCGTGGTCGGCGACCAGACGTTGCGCACGTCGCTCATCAAACATGGCCGCGAGCGGGCTCAGACGTTTAGCTGGCCGAAAAGCGCCCGCGCAACTCTGGATGTCTATAAACGCATTCAAGACATGTGTGGCATGCAATGAGAGTAGCACTTGTTCACGACTGGCTCAATGCAATGCGGGGTGGCGAGAAGGTGCTGGAGCTCCTGTGCGAGCTCTTTCCAGAGGCCGAAATTTTTACATTATTCTACGAGCCGGACAACGTTTCGGCCTTAATTGCGTCCAAGCTAGTACACGCATCACCACTCCAGCGGTTTCCATGGGCGCGCAAAGCATATCGTCATTACTTGCCGCTTTACCCTTGGGCGATTGAGCGCTTCCGGCTGCAGGGATTTGATCTGGTAATCTCAACAAGCCACTGTGCGGCAAAGGGCATCCGGGTTCCGCCGCCAGCCCGCCATGTGTGTTACTGCCTAACGCCCATGCGCTACATTTGGGATTTGTTTGATGTCTATTTTCCGCGCCACGGCCCGCGGCCATTGAGCTCGCTGGCTATGCGGTTAATGGTCAAGCGCCTGAGGCGCTGGGACGTAGCGACTGCTCAGAGAGTAGATTTTTTTATTGCAATTTCCGAGTACATTGCTAGAAAGATTTCCAGGTATTATGGCCGAAGCGCAGCCGTTATCTATCCGCCGGTTGATACGGAGTTTTTCACACCGGGTAGTGTAAAGAAGTCCAGACAGTATCTTATCGTTTCAGCCTTGGTTCCGTACAAACGCACTGAAATTGCTATTGCAGCTTTTAATAAACTCGGGCTTCCTCTGGTGATTGTTGGGGAAGGCCCTGAGGCGCGACGACTGCACGCAATCGCGAAGGGCAATATCACATTCCTGGGGTGGGTTACAAACGAGCGGCTGCGGCAGCTTTATCGCGAGAGTCAGGCGCTTATATTCCCGGGCGAGGAAGATTTCGGCTTGGTGCCCGTTGAAGCGCAAGCGTGTGGCACACCGGTGATTGCTTACAAGAAGGGCGGAGTCATGGAGAGCGTGGTGGATGGAGTGACCGGTTGTTTTTTTGAGCCACAAACTGCGGATGCACTGCGAGAAGCTGTAGAGCGGTTTGACCCGATCCGGTACGAGACCGCGACTGTCCGGAAGAATGCAGAGCAATTCTCAAAGCAATGCTGCGCCGAGCAGCTGCGCGAATTTGTTGCATTGAAAATGGCGGAGAAAAATGGCTAGACGAGACCATAACATGAATATCCTGGGGGCAATTGTACTAACCGATCTTGTTGCTACAGCTATTGCACTGATCGCAGCTTACTTCTTCCGATTCCATGCCAATATTATTCCGGTGACCAAGGGTTACCGCCCAGAAGATTATCTGCGGCTCCTGCCATTTGCCGTGATCCTCTGGATGGTATCGTTGTATTTTGTTCACATGTATCGGCCCGAGCCGCGGGTGTTTAACATGAGCGTGTTCGTCAAAATTGTGAAGGGCTCGCTATTGGCAATCGTTCTGGTGATCGCCGGGAACTTTTTTGTTCGAGAGGCGGAATATGCGCGAGTGCTCTTCCCCATTGCGATGGTATTTAGCATTGTCAGTCTGACTGCTGGCCGCTTTGGCGTCGAACGATTCCTTATGTATTTACGCCGTAAGAAAGGGATTGGCATTTCGCGGGTTATCATTGTAGGTGCTAGCCAGGTGGCCCACGGAATTGGCGACAAAGTCTGCCAGTATCCTCAGTACGGATTTTCGTTGCAGGGTTATGTATCTGATAAGCCTGAGGACGTGGGGCAAACTATCGGCTCGGTAAAGGTAATTGGCACAACCGACGAGTTGAGTGATCTCGTGAAGCGCTACAATGTTGATCAGGTGCTTGTAGCTCAGCCAGGGCTTGTTCGGAATCGTATTCTGACGATGATTGACGAATGCGAGCGCGAATTCGTTGAACTCAAGGTTGTCCCTGATCTGCTTGAGATGGTGGCTAGCGAAATAAGCGTTGAGGAAATTCACGGCATCCCCTTTTTCAGCATAAAGGCCACTCCGCTGCAAGGGTGGAATTTGATTCTAAAGCGAGTGTTTGACGTAACTGTTTCGGCTTTCTTGCTGGTGGTAATGTCTCCTGTTATTCTGTTTATTTCGCTTCTGATCAAACGCGACTCGGCTGGCCCCGCCTTCTTCAAGCAGGAGCGCATTGGCTTGGACGGGAAACGGTTTTTGCTCGTTAAATTTCGGACGATGATTTATGATGCCGAGCGCGAGACTGGCCCGGTCTGGGCGAAACCCAACGACCCGCGTATTACACGTATTGGCAAGTGGCTGCGATCCTATGATCTGGATGAATTGCCTCAGCTCATTAACGTCTTGCGCGGTGATATGAGCCTGGTGGGGCCACGACCTGAACGGCCCTTTTTCGTCGAGCAGTTCAAGGAACAACTCCCTCGCTATATGACACGCCATAACGTTAAGTCTGGCATCACTGGGTGGGCACAGGTGAATGGCTATCGACAGAATAGTTCAATCACTGAGCGCCTGAAGTACGATCTCTTTTACGTTAAGAATTGGACGCTGTGGTTCGACATCAAAATAATTCTAATGACCCTCTTTAAGAGAAAGATTATAGGGTAGGAAACACGGAATCTTTCCTACCGTGGACTAGTCTTCACTCATTTATACCTTTGCTTCAAACAAAATGATACAGCTTACATCGGCGTGTTTTTCCAGGTCGAGAAAAGCTTGCCATTGGAGGTCTTGCCAATGAAACGGCTACAGTCGAAAGTAGCGCTGGTAACAGGGGCAAGCAAAGGGATCGATTTTGCAATTGCTCGCAGCTTTGCCGAAGAGGGCTGTGGCGTTATGTTATGTGCCCGAACAGAGCAATCTTTGCGCGATGTCGCGAAGACCCTGCAGTCGCTGGGTTCACCGATAGATTTTCTTGCGGCGGACGTCTCTGTTCCGGCTGACGTTGATCGTCTGGTCGAATCAACGCTGAAGCAATTTGGCCGCATAGACATTCTAGTAAACAACGCGGGTATCGGCATATTTAAAGGGGTTGATCAGATTTCGGACGAGGAATGGAATCAGACGTTGGCTATTAATCTCACCGGGCCGTTCTATCTCATGCGGGCTTGCTTGCCCCTGATGAAAAAGCAGCGTAGCGGACACATTATCAACATTTCATCACTAGCCGGGCAAAATCCCTTCGCTGGAGGGTCTGCCTACTGTGCCTCAAAATTTGGCCTGAACGGCCTGACCGAATGCGTCATGCTTGAGGCTTGATCCCATAATATTAAAGTCACGCTTGTGTGCCCGGGCTCAGTCAATACCACCTTTGCTGGCGGCCGCAAGGAAAATCTCTCATGGAAAGTTGTACCGGAAGACATTAGCAGGTTATGTGTAGAGATGGTTTTGCTCTCCGGTCCTACCCTGGTCTCGAAATACGAAGTTCGTCCTGTCAGTCCGCCGAAAAAGTAGGACGTTTGCTGGTCTTGCGCCTACAGTCAAGCGAATCCACTGGCAACAACTTGTGTGGTAGCGTGTAACGAGGAGCGTAGGAAAATGAATCAACCCAGGCGCCAGAGAGGTAAAACCGAAGAATATAATCAGAGGGTTTCAACGGTGATGAAATCATTCGTATGTACGCAAATGGAGGCAGCGATTTTAATAGCCTGTGTTGCAATCTCCTGGGCACTCAGCTTCGTAAACTGGGTAAGGGCTCGAGCAGCAGCCAGGGCATAACCTCCGCCCGAGCCAATCGCCGCGAGATTATCATCCGGCTCGATTACGTCGCCATTACCCGAAAGCACAAGAATGCTTTCCTTATTGGCCGCGACCAAGAGCGCCTCCAGACGACGGAGGTACTTATCGGTGCGCCAATCCTTTGCCAGCTCAACCGCGGCTCGCTCCAGATTCCCGCTATACTGTTCGAGCTTTGCCTCTAGCTTCTCAAAGAGTGCAAGGGCGTCTGCCGCTGCTCCTGCAAATCCTGCGATAATGGTATCATTGTATAGGCGTCGCACCTTTCGCGCTTTGCTCTTCAATATTTCCGACTGGTGAGACACCATTCCGTCACCAGCCACGGCAACCTGATCGCCATGTTTTACCACAATTATGGTTGTTCCCTTTATGCTGGCGGGCATCTTCTCTGCTTTCTCCTACGCAGGCACTCGGACTGAATCGCTATGGCGACCGAGCCCCTGCTCTAGTTCTCAGTTAACATCAATTTTCTCAAGCATCGTGTTGTCAAATTGAAGAGGAAGATGTAATGGACGTAGCCTTTAGGCTCGCGCGACCCTCTGTCATTCGTCGGCCTGTATAATCTGAACAAAGTCGCACTCGGCGCGATAGCATTTTATAATGCGCCGATTATTTCGCTGCTTCTGAAGTAAAAAGGGATTGTGACACTTTGGGCATTCTTGGTTCACAGGCATCTCCCACAGGATAAACTTGCATTGGGGATAGCGGTTACAGGCGTAAAACGTCTTTCCCTTTTTTGACTGGCGCTCAATCAGCTCGCCAGAACAGTTGGGCACCGGGCAGGCAATGCCCAGGGTCAAAGGCTTAGAATTACGACACTTCGGGTAGCCCGGACACGCCAGGAAACGCCCTTTCTTGCCGACTTTGATGACCATCCGACGGCCACACTTCTCGCAAATCGTGTCGGTCTCTTCACTCTGGACAATCCGGATTTCTCCATTCTTATCGCTGACGTATTCCTTTGTGTTACGGCACTCGGGGTAGTTTGGACACGCCAGAAATCGTCCCTTCTTTCCCCAGCGAATAATCATATTCGCACCGCACTTTTCACATTTAATCTCCGTTGCTGTGAATTCCTGCTTGAGATTTCGCATAGAATAACGGGCTTCATCGAGGCGTTGTCTGAAGAGTCGGTAGAAATTCTGCAACAACTCGGCCCAGTTGACGTTCCCTTCCTCGACCTTGTCCAGCTGGTCTTCCATGATGGCTGTGAATTTAACATCCATCACCTCAGGAAAGCTCTTAATTAACATATCCGTGACCAGTGTGCCCAGCTCTGTGGGCTTGAATACACCCGAGTCTTGAAGGACGTATTCCTTGTCTTGAATTACGCTGACAATGCTGGAGTAAGTGGAGGGCCGGCCGATCCCCTGGCGCTCTAGTTCCTTGATTAGGGAGCTTTCAGTGAAACGCCGCGGCGGCTGTGTGAAGTTTTGCTTTGGATCGAGGCCAATGAGGCGCAGCTGTTCGCCCTCCGCCACTGGTGGAAGGCGTCTTTTCTCCTCCTTTTCGGACGACTCCGCTAACGCCTGCTCATCTGTTCCCTCTTCGTAGAGCCTAAGGAATCCCGGGAATTCGAGAACCTGTCCCGTCGTCGAGAAGATGTACTTATTCTTTACCTCAACGTCAACCTTCGTCTGATCATATACCGCAGAGCACATTTGAGATGCCACGAACCGGTTCCAGATCAGATGATAGAGGCGATAAAGATCCTTATTGAGATGCGACTTCACTACCTCAGGAGGCAAGTCCATAGAAGCTGGCCGAATAGCCTCGTGGGCATCCTGCGCAGATCTTTTGTTTCTGTAGATATTTGGCGCCTTGGGTAAATATTCTGTGGAGTACGTCTTTTCAATGTATGCCCTGACGTGTTTGAGTGCCTCCTCAGACACCCGCATCGAGTCGGTACGCATGTAGGTAATGAGCCCAACAGCCCCCAGGTCCCCGAGTTCTACTCCTTCATAGAGCCGCTGGGCCAGGAGCATTGTCTTTTTGGAAGAGAAGCGAAGCTTGCGTGCGGCCTCCTGTTGAAGTGTGCTGGTGATAAATGGGGGTGTAGGATTACGCTTTACCTTTTTCCGCTCTACCTCAGTAACGACAAATGGCTCACTCTCTATATCGCGAACGATCGCCTGAGCCTTTGCGTCCGTGGCAATGTTCGCTTTCTTCTTGTCAATCGTAGTAAGACGCAGATTGAATTGTGGAGGTTGTGCCGCTTCAACCAGGGCGTCAATTGACCAGTATTCTTGCGGAACAAAGGTGGAGATCTTCCGCTCGCGATCGCAAATGAGCCGGACAGCAACTGATTGAACCCTACCCGCGCTCAAACCCCTGCGGACATTTTTCCAAAGCAGGGGACTTATTTGGTAGCCAACCAACCGATCGAGCACGCGTCGGGCTTGCTGTGCCTCGAAGAGATCGCGGTTCAGGGATCCAGGGTTCTCAATTGCTCTAAGGACAGAGGCTTTAGTAATTTCATGAAAAATGGCACGGTAAATATTCTGATCCTTGTTTTTGAGCTCTCCTGCGATATGCCATGCGATTGCTTCCCCCTCACGATCTGGATCCGGGGCCAGGTAGATCTTGCTCGCTTTGCGGGCCGCTTGGATGATATGAGCGATGATCTTTTCTTTGTTCTTAATAATCTCGTACTGAGGCTCAAATCCGTGCTCGATATCAACGCCAAGTCGGCTCGTGGGAAGATCCTTGATATGACCAATCGAGGCCTTAACGATAAAGTCGCTACCAAGGTACTTCTTGATCGTGCTAGCCTTTGCGGGCGACTCGACAATCACCAGCGATTTTTTTCTGTTTCGCACAGGCGTACGGGTAGTGCTGTTCTTTGTTTTTGCTCTTTTTTTAGTGTCTTGTTTCATGCCAGAGATTTTTCGTCCCCCTCGAAAGCAAGTATATAGCAGAATTCGTAAAAATCCAAATTTTTACACGCTATTTCATACTTTTGCCGTGAAGACCTTTCCCGGCAACTGACGAACCAGCCCCTGCATTTCCAGCTTTAGCAAAATTGTAGACAGCAAGCCTACTCGTTGTCTCTGCGGTACCCTATCGTAGAGAAGCAAGAGACTTTCGAACGAGAGCGGTTCGCCTTGGATGAGCGAGTAGACGTAGCGCTCCTCCACTGACAGGCGTGTTTCCGGCTTGGCTTCTATGCGCGCCTCAGGCTCTTCCTCCTTGAGCAGACCCCTCAGAAGAAAATGCAAGTCTTCCAGAATGTCGTCACCCGACTGAACAAGCTTTGCTCCGGCCTGGATCAGTGCGTTTGTGCCCTGGCTGTTGCGCCGTGTAATATCGCCAGGGACAGCGTAGACCGCGCGATTCTCCTCCAGCGCACATTGTGCCGTGATCAGAGCACCGCTCTTGCGTGATGCTTCGACAATCAGCGTCCCCAAACTGAGACTGGCAATCACCGCATTACGTTCGGGAAAGTTGCCTTTGTTCGGCAGGGTCTCCATAGGATAAGTCGAAATAACCGCCCCATGCTCGGTTATAGCGTTCATCAGTCGGCGATTTTCCGCCGGGTAGCAACGGGCCAAGCCATTACCTAAAACGGCGATGGTTCGCGCCCCGTTTTCCAGCGCTGCCTCATGGGCAATCCCATCAATGCCTTTAGCCATGCCACTGACAATGATAAAGCCCACTTCAGCCAGCCGTTTGCAAATGTCCTTGCACACACTTTTCCCGTACTGTGTGTTAATCCGTGAGCCAACTACCGAAATCGCAAAACGATCCTGATGATTAAGTGTCCCTTTAACATAAAGCAGCGGTGGCGGCAAAGAACCATTCTTGAGGTTCATGGGGTAGTGATCGTCAGAATAGCAGACGAGCTGCACACCATGCTCTTCGATCAGCTCGAGCTCGTGCTCGAGATGCACGGAGCCCTCATGCTTAACTATATTGCGGGCAGTAATCTCATCTATACCCGGAACAGCTACCAGCTCTTCGTACCTGGTTTGGAGCACCTGCTGAGGAGTCCCTAATTGTTCAATCAGCGCGAACAACCGCCTTGGGGTCATACCCGGCACGGAGCTTAATGTTAACCATGCAATCTGACTGCTGCTATGGGCCATCGGCGTTGAACAACCTCTCCCCTGGCATCCCAGACCCGAGCTACTCGAGCAGCCGTTTCCGTCCAGTTGTTGCATAAAGATACTAGGCGCCACGCATTAACTAATGCTCACCGGCCTGGCGTGCTTCTTATCAGGCGCTGCCGAACCATCTTCTTATATTCCAAGGCTGACCCTGCATGATGAGGTCAGCAAACAAAAAAGCGTCCTGTCCTCCAAAGGAACCGGATATATCTCGTCAGATACAGGAGAGGAGCTATTTGCTATTAGGACGGGAACACGCAAATTCACAAAATACCTTGTAGTATGAAAAAGCGAAGTCAGGGCAGCATGCCTAAAATCTTTTTCCGATCCGAATTAGCTCGATCTCAGCTCGCGAGAAAGCTCGCCTTTCTCCCCAGGAGAATTGTCCTAAAGCGCCTTGAATACCTCGGATTTGATCCGCTGTTGTGAATCCTTGTTTGAAGAGCGTAAAAAGACCAGCATATTCATCTTGCAAAATACGGTCGTCAGGTACGGGGTCCCGGTTGGGTCATTTTTTCCCTCCGGGGGGAGAAGTCCGATCCACTTCTGGTACTTGGCAAGGACATTCTCAGCGTCTCCAGGCATCTGGAACAGGAATATGTGGGCTTGTATTGACTCATTTCTGATCCTGAATGTACGAAATTCGAACTCCTTGCTGCTCATCAGGTCGTTCTTAATGTTGAGGGCAGTACTGCTATAGATCATTTCCACAATTTCTTTACGACTATACTGGCCTGTTGTTCCTCTCCCAATGCCCGGAATTTCTTCCTCGTCCAATTTGAAGTCCTCAATGCGCTCGTAAGGGATATTACTATTGATATGTTCTCGGTAGAAATCCATGAATGCGTAGTAAGGGCCTTTGGTATATTTATAGTTCTTCAGATCGTGATAATCATAGATGCCGAGTGTCGGGATGCCCCAGATGACAAACAAAACGCCAATGGCTATTAGTACGAGCCTCGTATAAATACTTCTAGCAGCGGCCACTGCAAAGGTGACTAGTTTCTTCTGGAAGTCTGACATTGCATACTGGAAGCCACTGACGGTCCCCAGCTTCTCCTTCTTTTCTTCCAGATAACCGATGGTTTCATTCAGCAGGAGGTATGACTCGTGCCATTCAATTTCGATCTTCTTGATCTCGGCAATGCTTAGCTTGTTGATGTGTCGCAAGGTGATGCACCGCGAGACGATACTCAAGACATTCTGGCCGATATTTTGATCATGCGTGAGTACTTCCATGAAGACGTCGTGCAGCATAGCGATGTTGCTCTTATTTTCGAGGAACGTGGCTTCTTTGTCAGGGGTGACGTCGGTTCCTTTGACGCCGATGGCAAAGAAGTCGTGGAATTTCCGCCAGGTCGCAGCGAGGTTTCTGCAATCCTCAAGCTGTTTCTCTAACTTCAGGTCAATCATAGCTTCTTAGAGGAACGCCAGTTTGCGAAAAAGCACCGCACATGTTGTGTTTCTCAAGGTGCGCACACGCCATACTTTGCTCGACGCACTCTGTTGACAAGAGCGTCCCGCATATCCTTGCAATACTTGGCCTGCTTAACACGCAGGGTCTTCACCTAATGGGATGCTGGCCTGTGCTAGTGGGACACCATTTCCACCATTTTGAACAAGGGCATGAACATTGAGATGACGATGAATCCAACAACCACCCCAAGAAACACAATCAGGAGAGGTTCTATCATGGACGTAAGGCCAGCCACTGACGCATTAACCTGATCTTCGTAAAAATCGGCAATCTTTGTCAACATACTTTCTAACGCGCCTGTCCGTTCGCCAACGTCAATCATGCGCGTTACCATGGGTGGAAACACCTGCGAGTCAACTAAAGGCTTCGTGATACTTTCCCCACCCTGAATACTCGTTCGAGTCCGATACAGGGCCTCTTCAATCACAGCGTTGCCCGAAGTCTTCGCGACGATTTCAAGTGCATAGAGAATATTTACGCCTGCCCGGATAAGGGTGCCCAGCGTACGGGTGAATTTGGCAATAGCTGCCTTGAGTATCAGCGGTCCAAATATTGGAATCTTTAATTTGACTGCATCAATTTTCGCGCGACCTGTCTTGGTTTTCCCCCATTGCCACAGCCCTATGCAGCAACCTCCGAGAATCAGCCCTACTACTAGCCAGTTCTCCTTGACCAACTTGCTTAATCCGACGGTAATTCGCGTCGGGAGCGGAAGCTCTCCACCGAGATCTACGAAAATGTTCTCGAACACAGGGACAACTTTGACCAGCAAGAAGGTAGTTATGAGCAGAGCAACACTGGAGACCACCGCTGGATACATAGTCGCCGACTTAATCTTGCGTTGGATCGAAACCAGTTTCTCTAAGTAAAGGGCCACCTGATCCAAAATAGTATCCAGCATGCCGCTCGCTTCTCCCGCTTTTATCATACTGATAAAGAAGGGGCTGAAAACCTTTGGGTGCTTTTGAATGGCTTCGGTCAATGACGAGCCGCCCTCGATATCCCGTTCAATCTCCCGCAGGATATCTCTGAACACCTTCTTTTCCACCTGTTCGGCAAGGATGTCAATTACCTCAATCAAGGGAAGGCCTGCGCGAATCATGGTTGCCATCTGTCGGCTGAAAATGACGAGGTCGTCAAGCTTTACCCGACCGCGGCGCCCAGCTTTCTTGCGCGCGACCTGTGCCCCAGCGCTCGCTTGTTGGATAGTCGTGGGTATTAGGCCTTGGTCGCGAAGCATCTTGACCACCGCCGACTGAGTCGAGGCTTCAGTTGAACCGGTGACTGTTTTCCCCTGAGGACTTCGGGCAACATACTGATAGAATGGCATCGGATCCTCCTGTCAACGTTAAACTTAATCCGCAACAGTAGTAGCGAGAACTTCTTCTGGCGTCGTTAGGCCTTCAAGCACCTTTTTCGTGCCGGATTGACGTAATGTTTCCATACCCTCTTCTATCGCCACTTTCTTTATATTGGTAGAAGAGATACCTTCGATTATCAGGTCACGCATTCTATCTGAGACCAACATTACCTCATAGAGTGCGATGCGGCCTTTGTAGCCGGTCATGCGGCACCGGTCGCATCCGATCCCCTTATATATCTTGATCTCTTTGGAGTCCTGAACGTTCAGGACCGCCATGAGATCTGGGGAGAGATTATAGACCTCTTTGCAGTTTTCACAAATGCGTCGCACCAGGCGCTGAGCTACTACTATATTGATTGATGCCGTGACCAGAAATGGCTCGACCCCCATGTTTGTCAGGCGGTTGATACTGCTGGGAGCATCGTTGGTGTGGAGCGTACTGAGCACCAGATGGCCTGTGAGTGCGGCCTTGACTGCAATTTCCGCGGTTTCGAGATCCCGAACCTCGCCAACCATGATAATGTCCGGATCCTGACGAAGGAAAGAGCGGAGTCCTTCGGCAAAAGTCAGGCCGATTTCAGGCTTTGCCTGAACTTGATTGATCCCTTTTAGCTGATATTCAATTGGATCTTCAATGGTAATGATGTTCTTGCGCGGATCGTTGATGGTACTAAGAGCAGAATAGAGGGTAGTTGATTTTCCGCTTCCTGTTGGCCCGGTGACCAGCATCATTCCCCATGGCTGCCGGATTTGCGCTTCAAACTTCTTCAAAGCATCTGGCTCAAATCCCAGCTCAGAAAGGCCTAGCATCAAGATGCTCTGGTCCAGAATACGCATAACCACTTTCTCTCCGAACGCGGTCGGGCAGACTGACACCCGGAAATCGATCGGCCGATTCTGTATCCGTACCTTAAAGCGTCCGTCCTGTGGAAGGCGCCGCTCAGCAATGTCCAGCTCCGAAAGTATTTTAATGCGCGAGATAATTGCGTTCTGGAACTTTTTTGGAGGCGGTGTCATTTCCTGGAGCACGCCATCAATCCGGTAGCGTAACCGAAGGCTCTTTTCGTAGGGCTCGACGTGAATATCACTTGCCTTGGCCTTAATGGCTTCTGAAATGATCAGATTTACCAGCTGGATTACCGGCGCATCATTGACCGTCACCGCCAGGTCGGTATCATCTTCTGCTTCTGCCTCCTCGTCTTCTTTGATAACCTCCATCTCCTGGTCGGTAATATCCTTCAGCATCTCCTCGAAGTTGTCCTCTTCGCGGGAATAATAGCGACTAATTGCTTCGGCGATGTCGGATTCAAAACTGATTACCGGAATGATTTGACATTTCGTGAGGAGCCGAAGTTCATCGAGCAGGTAGATGTTTGATGGGTCCGAGAGGGCGATAGTCAGCGTGTCGCCTGTCTTATCAACCGGGACAATTTTATATTTCCTGACAATTGACTCCGGGATGCTCTCAAGTACCTGGCGGTCAATTTCATAGTGTGAGAGCGTAATAAAAGGAACGTTTAGCTGCTTGCCAAGTGCTGCAGCCATCTCCCATTCTGAGGCTAAACCGAGCTCCACCAGAATGTGGCCCAAACTGATGCCGCTTTTCTCTTGTTTTTCAAGTGCGGCCTCGAGATCTTCCGGCGTGATGATCCGATCCTTCACCAGCATCTCGCCCAGTTTGCGTTCCATCGCTGTCGGCATCACAACAACTCCAACAAGAAATTGAGCATCAGCCAGAGAATTAGACAATTTATCTATAATACAGGTATATTAGATATTGCAGTTTTGCTCGGGTGTCAATTCAAAAGATGGCAACAAAATATTCCATCTTCACGCTATGGTCTATCACTGCCTTCAACAGCGATCTTCTCATTTCCTTAGGGTTACGACCAGAAACCTAACACCAGACATGAAGTTAATCGCCAGGATCTGCCTTTCGCAAAGGCTTTGGTCCTTATGGCCCGAGGTGCCTATTCACGGGTGTGCCCGGAGCCAAAGACGATGAATTTTGACGTCGTGAGCTCCTTAAGGCCCATGGGCCCGCGAGCATGCAGCTTATCTGTACTAATGCCGACCTCGCAGCCCATACCAAATTCACCGCCATCGCTAAATCTGGTCGAGGCATTGACAAACACACATGCCGAATCAACCTGGTTGAGAAACGCCATTGCACTGGCGTGGTTCTGCGTAATAATAGCATCTGTGTGATGCGAGCCATACGTATTGATGAATGTAATGGCCGCCTCAGTGCTTTCGATAATTTTAACCGAGAGAATAAGAGCAAGATACTCGGTAACCCAGTCTTCTTGTGTGGCTGGCTTGAGCTGAGGGAAGTGTGCGCGAACCTGTTCACAAGCCCGAATTTCCACACCTGCTTTTTCCAAAGCAGGGATCAGAACGGGCAGCAGCTTATCGGCGATCTGCTTATGTATCAGGAGCGACTCAACAGCATTGCACACCCCAGGGCGTTGCGTCTTGGCGTTCAGAATGATGCGGTTGGCCATTGTCACGTCGGCCGATGCATCAACGTGGATGTAGCAATTGCCATCATAATGCTTGATCACCGGAATGGTGGAGTTCTTGACCACTGTTTCGATTAATGCGCGTCCTCCTCGAGGAATAATCAGATCAATGTATTCGTTCAGCCTGAGCATTTCGCTTACTACTTCGCGCTCTGTTACGGGAACGAGTTGAATAGCTCCCTCAGGGAGTCCGTTCCGAGTGCCAGCCTCCGCAATGACATCGGCAATCTTGCGGTTCGAATTGATGGCCTCCGAGCCCCCGCGCAGAATTACGGCATTTCCTGATTTTACACACAGAGAGGCGGCATCCGACGTGACATTGGGACGCGATTCGTAAATGAAGCCAATTACCCCGATGGGAACCCGCATGCGTCCAACCCTCAGGCCGTTGGGACGGGTATGCATATCGTAGATCTCCCCTACCGGGTCGTCCAGAGCCGCAACCTGGCGAATCGAGTCTGCCATGGCCTGGATGCGTTTCTCATTGAGAAGCAGCCGATCAAGCAATGCTGCTGATCTTCCCTGGGCTTTCCCCTTCTCAAGATCCTGTTGATTTGCTGCCTGCAGCTCTGCCTGGTTATCCTGGAGTGCATTTGCCATGGCGAGCAAAGCCCTATTCTTCACCTTTGGTTCTATCGCTGCAAGAATCGCGGCTGCGGCTTTTGCATTCTGTGCCAACTCGAGAATCAATTCGCGCGGCTTCATTTGCTTCTCCTTCGAGGGGAGTCTGGAAGGCCGGAATCAAGCCGATTGTTTGGCTGGGGAAATCGCATGAGCTTCATCCGCTCCTCGAATTCTTCCATTCTCTGGCGCGGTATTTTCTCCTTCTTGCCTAATGATCGGTCAGGAGCACGAGATTGTCGCAGTGCACGATTTCATCATAGTCCTTTTGCCCGAGCACACCTACGATTTTGTGCGATTGCAGTCCTTTAATCTTGTCAATTGCATCCGCGGGATAGTTTACAAGTCCCTTGGCTATCAGTTGGCTCTGCTGGTCATAAATTTCCACAACGTCGCCTGCCTGGAATTCTCCGGTAATAGCTATGACGCCAACCGGGAGCAAACTCTTGTGGCCGACCACGAGGGCACGTCTGGCCCCATCGTCAATAGTGAGCCGACAATTGGAGCTCGACTTGCCATATATGATCCAGCGGTCGCGGCTGGAAAGTCGTGTAGTTGTATCCGCAAGAAACACCGTTCCTTCAAAGTCGCCGTGCAGGATGGCGTCAATGATTCCGGGTTGCTTTCCATTGGCCACCACCGTATAGACCCCGGCATAAGTGGCGCGCTTGGCTGCCTCCAGTTTGCTAGTCATCCCTCCGCTTGCGTATTTTGACACGTACTTGCTCGCCATTGCTTCAATCTCAGGGGTAATACGTTCGACGCACGAAATAACTTTGGCGGGCCTATTGCGGCTCGGAGGCCTTTCAGACAGCCCAGCCACGTTGGTCAACATGATTAGCAAATCTGCGCGCATTTTTGCAGCAACGATGGCCGACAGTACGTCATTGTCGCCGAATTTAAGCTCCTCAATGGTGGTAGTATCGTTCTCGTTAATAACAGGAATCACGCCGATCTCCAGAAGCTTTTCCAGGGTATGGCGTGTATTTAGATAACGACGCCGGTCGTCCATATCATCTCGGGTCAACAGGATCTGTGCAATTCTTTTCTTATGCTTTTCAAAGCTTCGGTCATAATAGTGCATCAGTTTGCTCTGACCAATGGCTGCGAGGGCCTGTTTTTCAGGAATTGATTGCGGCCTATCCTTCCAGCTGATCTCACTAATTCCAGCACGAATCGCTCCTGAGGAGACGATAATCACCTGGCGTCCTTCGGCTGTCACCCGCGCAATGGAGGCTGCAAATGACTCGATCTGAGCAATATCCAATCTTCCGTCAGCCGCGGTTAATATACTTGATCCAATTTTGATCACAATCTTGCGCGGGTTAAACTCTTTGAGACGACTGTCGAGATCGCTCAGCTTCATCTCTCTGCACTTCTTCCAGCGTCTTTGTGATTCGGCTGGTTAAGATATCCAGGCCCCAGCCCTCTTTTGCTGAAATTGCTATTGAATCAATACCCCGGTTGCGTAATTCATTGGTGGCTGGGTCTAGCGAACTACCATTCTCAAGCAGATCAATCTTGTTAATAAGCACGATCTGTGGCTTGCGGACCAGCATTTTACTATACGTCCTGAGCTCCTGGATAACAAGCAGATACTTCTTATATATATCTTCAGGCGCGAAATGGCCCCGGTCGTCAGCAATCAGGTGCACTAGCACACGGGTTCGCTCGATGTGGCGCAGAAAACGATCGCCCAGTCCAGCACCTTTGCTTGCGCCCTCGATCAGGCCGGGGATATCAGCCAGCACGATTGGGCGGAACCCATCGGTTTTCATAACGCCCAGATTAGGGTACAGCGTAGTAAAAGGATAGCTGGCAATTTTGGGCTTGGCATCGCTTAGTTTCGACAGGAGAGTTGATTTGCCGGAATTGGGAAGCCCTATCAGGCCGACGTCGGCAATGAGTTTCAACTCAAGGGTCAGGCGTTTCTCTTCGGCCGGCTTGCCTTTATCAGCAGTCCGAGGAGCCCTGTTGGTTGGAGTCGCAAAATGCTGGTTTCCGCGTCCCCCTTTTCCACCCCGTGCAACGAGAACACGTTGAGCATGGGCGGTTAGATCAGCAAGCTGTACAGCCTCGTTGCGAATCATTGTGCCCGGAGGAACTTTGATGACAATATCCTCACCGTTCTTCCCGCGGCAGTTTTTTCCCTTGCCATGCTTACCCCGGCCGGCAGTGAAGTGGGGATGGAATTTAAAATCAAGCAACGTATAGAGGTTCGCATCCGCTTCACAATAGACGTCGCCGCCGTCACCACCGTCGCCACCATCAGGGCCGCCACGCGGAACGTGCTTTTCACGCCGGAAGCTCACGCATCCGTTTCCGCCTGCGCCAGCCTTCACCCAGATCTGGACGTAATCAACAAACATTAACAGTGTGAGTCCTGGTATATGATCGGTGCGTAGACCATGCCAAGATTATTGTGCATTCGGATCCGGTACGGTCATGCCATAACCACGGATTACAAAAAACTACCCCCTCATCTGGTGTCACATCGCGAACCATTCGCACGTCTATGCCATACATGGCAATGCGTACCGGAGAGGAGGAGCTAGTTAGTTGTGGAAGGTGCCATTACGTTAACGATACGTTTCTTGCCATTCTGACGGCGGACAAATTTGACTATTCCGCTTATCTTGGCAAAGAGCGTATCGTCTTTGCCCCGGCCGACGTTTTGGCCAGGAAAAAATTGGGTGCCTCGCTGACGTACTAGAATTGTTCCGCCGGTCACCATCTGGCCGTCAGAAGATTTCACGCCGAGTCGCTGTGAGTGGCTATCACGCCCGTTTCTTGAACTGCCTACGCCTTTCTTGTGTGCCATATTTCTTACGCCTCCCGTAAAACGCTGCGCCAGGCAACGCGCTGCCCGCGCGCCATGGCTTGTCGGCACTGTCTAGGCTTCCTGCGCCGCTTTCTGGCGAGCCTGACGCAACTTGATTTTGTCAATCGTAATTTCAGTAAAATCTTGCCGATGTCCGCGTCGCTTCTCGTATCCCTTACGCCGCTTGAAGGTATAGACGAGAACCTTTCGTCCACGGCCGTGTCGCACAATGGTGCCTTCGATCTTAGCATTGGCCACTTTGGGAGTTCCAATAAGGACGTCATTGTCCTTCTTCACCATCAGCACGGTATTCAGTGTTACTTTGCTTCCAACATCACCGGGGATCCTCTCAATACGAAGCCTCTCCCCTTCCTTGACGCGGTATTGTTTTCCGCCGGTCTGAACAATGGCGTACATTCCGTATGAGCCTCTACACGATTCGCGTATTCAAAAATAAAAAAGCGCTAGCGCATTCTGGTACTTGTCCAACAAATCGCGTTCTATTTCAAACCAAATTGCTTCAGATTGTCAACAAGTGTTTTAATATAGAGTTCGCGCAGCTGGCCATCGTCCACATCCGATGGCGCCCCGGTCAGCGGGCACAGCCCACTCTGGGTCTTTGGAAATGGGATCACTTCGCGAATGGACTGTTCCCCCAATAGAATCATAAGAATCCGATCAAAGCCAAATGCGATGCCGCCGTGCGGCGGTGCCCCAAAACTCAGTGCTTCAAGCAGAAAACCGAACCTCTTCTGGGCTTCTTCGGGCGATATGCCAATTGCGCGAAAAACCTTTTCCTGCACGTCTCGGCGGTGAATTCTTATGCTTCCTCCGCCAATTTCTTCACCATTCAATACCAGATCGTACGCAAGGGCGCGAACCTTTTCCGGCGCCGTCTCCAATAACGGAATGTCGTCGGGAACTGGGGAGGTGAACGGGTGATGCATGGCCACGAAACGCCTCTCCTTTTCGTCCCATTCAAGCATTGGGAAATCTACAACCCAGACAAATGTCACCTTCTTTGGATCAATAAGCGACAACTCTTTGCCAAGCTTGAGTCGTAAGCTGTCCAGAGCAGCGCAGACCACCTTTTCGCTGTCAGCGACGAAGAGAAGGAGGTCGTCCGGCCTTGCCTTCATCCGATCAGTGAGCGCCTTGAGCGTGTCAGAGGTAAAGAATTTCGCGATGGGTGAGCTCAATCCCTCATTGGTCACCCGAAACCACGCAAGCCCCTTTGCCCCATGTGTACCGACAAAAGAAGTGAGATCATCCAGCTGCTTCCGGCTGAATTTGCTTCCGCACGGCACGCAAATCCCCCGGATGACGCCACCGTTCTTACTGACGTCGTTAAAAACTTGAAATTCGCAGCCATGCTGGACAACGTCAGTTGCGTCTTCAATCGTCATCCCGAAGCGTGTGTCTGGCTTGTCTGTTCCATATTTCAGCATTGCCTCCGCATAGGGGAGCCGGGGAAAAGGTACCGAGATGGTAATGTCGCAAATCTCCCGGTAAATAGCCTGCATCATTTCTTCGATTACTGTAAAAAGGTCATCCGGTTGTATGAATGACATTTCGATGTCAATCTGGGTGAACTCCGGCTGCCGATTAGCGCGGAAGTCTTCATCACGGAAACAGCGCGCAATTTGGTAGTATTTGTCGTAGCACGCGACCATGAGGAGCTGCTTGAAGAGCTGTGGTGATTGCGGCAGGGCATAGAATTGCCCGGGACTCAGCCGACTTGGCACCAAGAAATCGCGAGCTCCTTCCGGCGTACTCTTAGTTAAAATAGGGGTTTCAACCTCGATAAATCCTTCGGCATTCAAGTAATTTCGCACAACGCTGTAAAGCTTCGCGCGGGTCCGAATATTGCGCTGCATCTCTTCGCGCCGCAAATCCAGATAGCGATAGCGCAGCCTAATCTCCTCATTAATAGTAGTGTATTCATCAAGTCGAAAAGGCAATGGCGCAGCCGGGCTCAGCAACTCGAAAATACTCACACGGACTTCGATCTCGCCTGTAGCAATATTGGGATTCACGGTTCCTTCGGGGCGAGCATTAACGCAACCTTCAACAGCCAGCACATACTCATTGCGCAAAGCATGCGCCTTATCAAAATCGTCACGATTCATGGTTTCTGGATTCAGAACCACCTGACAAAGCCCCGTGCGATCCCGCAGGTCAATGAAAATTAAGCCCCCATGGTCGCGGCGGCGATGTACCCAGCCTTTCAGGACAACCACTTCTCCGATATTATCAGACCGCAGTTCACCGCAGTAATGCGTACGTCTTTTTGTTAAAAGTTCACCCACGTTGTGTTTGCTCCTTCTGCGTTCTCGGTGCTTTTTGGCTCTACAAATTGAGCAAGAAAGCCGCCACTACGTCTCGCTGATCCTATTTCCCCAAACCCTGGAGAAAGGCTTCGCACTCTTTTATCGTCATGTTCTGCTGCTGGCCGGACTGTAGGTGTTTCACCATCACCTGCTGGTGTTCCAGTTCATGCTTCCCGATGATAACGACGTGTTGAGCCCCTGCCTTGTCAGCTGCCCGCAGTCCGCTTCTCAGACTGCGCAGAATGCCATCAAATCGGGTGCGAATCATGCTGCGCCGCGCGAGGTCAGCCAGCCGACTCGCCAGCGCCATGGCTTCTTCATCAATGGCTAGGATGAACACCCTGACGTCTTGTTCCGCTGGAACCGCAATATGTTGCTTCTGCATCGCGACGATAATGCGCTCAATGCCAAAACTGACGCCAACAGCCGGTGTTGGCGGCCCCCCGAGCTCTTCGATCAAATTGTCGTAGCGTCCTCCGCCCAAAACAGCATCCTGTGCTCCCAGGCCGCTGAGGCTGGTCTCGAAAACAGTTCTCGTATAATAGTCAAAACCGCGAACAAGATTCCTGGAAACGGTAACATTAACCTGAAAATCCCTGAGGAGATGGACAAGGGTGTTAAAGTGATGCTCGCAGTCTTTGCACGTAAAATCAGACATATCAGGCGCATGCATCAGTTCCCCTTTGCAGGCCGTTTGCTTACAATCGAAGACTCGCAACGGATTAACCTCAGCGCGATGCTGGCAGTCCGCACACAGCTTCTGCAGGCGTTGGCGCAAAAAGCCTTTCAGCGCCACATTGTACTTTGGCCGGCATGCCTCGCAGCCTATGGTATTGATGGTCGTCGTAACGTTCTGGAAGCCAATGCCTTTTAGGAAATGATTTGACAATGAAATCACTTCTGCATCAGCCGTTGGCTCGGCAACGCCGAAGAACTCCGCGCCGAATTGCGTAAATTGCCGCTGGCGCCCGTACTGGGGCCGCTCGTAGCGAAACATCGGCCCAATATAGAAGAGCTTCACGGCCTGGTTGCTTTTCAGCAGATTGTGCTCAATTACGGCCCGCACTACAGGTGCAGTCCCTTCTGGCCGAAGCGTAAGACTTCTCCCCTTGCGGTCTGCAAAAGTATACATCTCCTTTGATACAATGTCTGTCGAAGCTCCAATGCCTCGGACAAAGAGATCGGTAGATTCAAATATTGGCGTGCGAATTTCCCCATAATCGTATGCTGCAAATATCTTGCACGCCGTGCGCTCGAGAAATTCGAAGCATGAGGCCTCGTTGGGAAGAATGTCTTTAGTGCCTCTCTGGGCTTTGAGTTCCATCCGCAATTTCCCCATTATTGCCCACGCGCGCGTGCCTGGCTTGCCTGCGATCGCTGCGATCCTGCTGACTCTCTCCTGATTGCTGGAAATTGGTTTTCTGAAGATTCCCCTCTCAGCGACTTGCCGCACTTTGAAACTTTCAGCTTGACCCTTTGTCCGTCTTACGGCGTTTGAATCGGCGTTCCTCATTCTTGAGCAGTGTATATTCCACACTGTCTACAATTGCGCGCCAGCTTGCCTCAATGATATTTTCTGATACGCCGACAGTGCCCCATTCATGCTTCCCGTCAGAGGTTTCGATCAGGACCCGCACCTTAGCCGCAGTTCCTTCTTTCGGGTCAATCACGCGTACTTTGAAATCGGACAATTGGATGTTGCGTAATTCTGGATAGCTTTCACTCAGGGCCTTGCGTAGTGCGCAGTCCAGAGCATTGACCGGGCCGTCGCCATCAGAGGCCGTGTGCTTGAGCTCACCGTTGATTAGAAGCTTAATCGTGGCTTCAGATAAACAAGGCTCCTTCGGGCCGCGCTTCTCGATAATCACCCGAAATCCCTGTAGATCGAAAAACGTTTTATGCTTGCCCAGCGCCTTCTTTAGCAGCACTTCAAACGAGCCTTCGGCCGCCTCGAACTGATAGCCTTCATCTTCCATTTCTTTAATATCGGCCAACAATCCGCGCGTTTCCTCGCTCGCAGTGGACAGATCAATGCCTAACTCCTCGGCTTTTGACTGAATGTTGCTCTTGCCGGAAAGTTCCGACACCAGAATGTGCCGCTTATTGCCAACGAGCTCCGGCTTGATGTGCTCGTACGTTTGTGGATTGCGGAGTACCGCACTAACATGCACCCCACCCTTATGGGAGAACACGTAGCGGCCAACGTAAGGATGGCGCGGATTTGGAACCAGGTTGGCCATTTCATTGACATAATGCGAGACCTCGGTCAGTTTACGTAGCTGCACCCGCGGGATGCAGCGTTTGTTGTATTTGAGAACCAGGCTCGGAATGATTTGAATCAGGTCAGCATTTCCGCAGCGCTCGCCAAAGCCGTTGATTGTACCCTGCACGTGGTTTGCTCCATAATAAATCGCAATCAGGGAGTTCGACACAGCCAGGCCGGCATCGTTGTGGGCGTGGATACCCAGCGGGCTCCCTATTACTCGTTGCACCTGCTCCATTATGGTGGGAATCTCGGTAGACATGGTGCCGCCATTAGTATCGCACAGAACAATGGTATCAGCGCCTGCCTCAGCAGCCACCTGAATTGTTTTCAGCGCGTAGTCAGGATTGTTTTTGTAACCATCAAAAAAATGTTCCGCATCGTAAATCACTTCTTTGCCCTTGGTTTTCAGATAGGCAATAGAGTCGCGAATCATATTTACATTCTCGTCGAGCGAGACGCGAAGGGCATCGCGCACGTGCAGATCCCAAGTCTTGCCGAAGATCGTGACCACAGGGGTTTCTGCCTCAATGAGGGCGGCAATATTGGAATCAAGGGCCGCTTTGGATTTTGCGCGACAGGTACTCCCGAACGCCGAGAGGCGCGCCTGCTTGAGTTTTACCTCCTTCATACGGTGGAAGAACCGAATGGCTTTGGGATTCGATCCAGGCCAGCCCCCTTCTATGTAATCCAGACCAAATTCGTCCAGCTTCTGGGCAATACGAATCTTGTCCTGCAGCGAAAATGCAATCCCTTCGCCTTGTTCGCCATCGCGCAATGTTGTGTCATACAGATAGATGTCTTTTTTCATAACTATCAATCCTCCCTATCCCCACTGGCCGGTACTGTATGTATCGCAGCGTATTTCATCAAAAGCTCAGACGATCTCCGCTGATTGGTCTGGTGAATCTACCGTGGGTGCTGAAGAAAGCCAGCTCATTTTCTCAGGAGGGCTTTCAATTCGTCGGAGAACTCACTGACGTCCCGGAACTGTCGGTAAACTGAGGCAAATCGTACGTAGGCGACCTCGTCGAGATCCTTCAATCGCTTCAAGACCATTTCGCCGATTTTCAGGGAGCTGACTTCTTTGTCCATTTCATTATACAGGGTTTTTTCGACGAAGTCCACGATTTTCTCGATGTCCTGGAGCGCCACAGGACGCTTCTCGCACGCCTTAAGAATCCCATTCAGAATTTTCTGTGGGTCAAAGGTCTCGCGTTTGCCGTCCCGCTTGATTACCATTAGCGGGATCTTTTCAATGACTTCAAATGTGGTGAAACGTCGGCGACAACTCAGACATTCGCGTCGGCGACGAACCGATTCCCCATTCTGGCACAGCCGGGAGTTGACGACTTTATCCTTCACGTTACCGCAGTAGGGACATTGCATATGGCACCTCTCTCTGCGCTGTTGAGCTTTATGATCTCCTCTGAATGAACAAATACGCCGGGGATGTAAGACGACCTTGGCCCAAGCGCTTTATTGTCATTTGACAACAATGAAGGAAGATACGCCAGCGCATCTTAGCCAATATGCTTGTCAATTGCCTTCTTCAGCACCTCTTTAGGTACTGCACCTACAATGCGTTCCTTAGCCTCGCCAGATTTGACCAGGATGATGGTTGGTATGCTCTGAATGCTGAAATGTATTGCTATCTTCTGATTTTCGTCAACATTTAGCCTTCCCACTTTCAGTTTCCCCTGGTATTCGTTGGCCAACTCCTCGATGATGGGTTCTACGCGCAGACAGGGACCGCACCATGGTGCCCAAAAATCAATTAATACCGGTAACTCGCTTTTGATCACCTCAGTCTCAAACTTATCGTCGCTAAATAAAGCAACATTTTCACCCGTCATTTTTCCCTCCAGCCAGAAGTTCAAAGAATGTCTAGGTAACTGAGGGGTCGGGGAGTTTTACCTCCGACCCCTCATCCCGACCCTGAACAAAGTGAAGGGGAGGGATCTCCTTCAGGATGAATCCTTTCAAGCAATTATAGAGATCCATCCACAGTCATTATAGGAGTAAGATCCTTCGTCGCTTCGCTCCTCAGGATGAGCAGTCGGCGTTATAGAAAACTCCCCGACTGCTCAGGTAACTGTAATAATTCTGCTCGTCAAGTCAAGTTAAATAACGGTAAATCCTTTGTTTAAGGAAGATCCGTGACCCTAAAGACCGGTCTTACAGTGTCTCAATCGCTGATATTGCTTCCTCTAACTTCATTCTGCCGCTGTATAATGCCTTTCCTATAATTACTCCTGTTATGTTAGGGCGGTTCAGACGTCCGATCGCCAACACATCATCAATGCTGCTGATTCCGCCTGAAGCAATGACGCTGCACGGAACTTGCCGGGCCAGGGCGTCAATGCCAGCGAGATTGGGACCGACGAGCATCCCATCGCACTTTATATCAGTGTAAATGATGGTAGAGACTCCTGAAGAGGCAACTCTGCGAGCGTAGCTAACTGCGTCATCGGCCTCCAGTTCCTGCCAGCCTTTTACCGCCACCTTCCCTTCTCGCGCGTCAATGCCCACTGCAATTTTCTCTCCGTATTGCGCGACTAAAGTACGTAGAAACTCAGGAGATTCGTATGCTTTGGTTCCCAGCACGACACGATCAATACCTAAATGGAGCACCCTGGTGATATGCTCCAGATCGCGAAGCCCGCCGCCAAATTGTATGCGCGCCTGCACGTTCTGGCGAATCCTTTTCACCACATCAAGATTCTGTGGTGTGCCCTGAAACGCCCCATCCAGGTCCACAATGTGGATTATTTCTGCTCCTGCCGCCTCCCAACGCCTTGCGACTTCCACCGGATCGTTGGAATAGATGGTCTTTTGTGTCTTCTGGCCCTGCATTAATCTGACACAATTGCCAGCCATAAGATCAATGGCTGGAATCACCGTAAGGCCTTTTGCCATACCAGATCCTTCGTAAGGTTTTAAAATGTAAGCATTTATAGCACATTCGGAGCAATGTCAAACCCTTTTTTTGGACGTCTCAAAAGGCAACTGAATGAACAGTTTTTCCTCGTGATGCTAGTGATAGTGGTATGCGTTGTGACAGTTGAAGAACACCTCGTTCCAATAGCATGGGATGCACAAAGTCGCAGCAGCGCCTTTAGTCAGTGAAAAAAGTGGATGAAGCTCCTGGCGAGAAAAGGTTGAAAACTGCGCCATTCCGGTTAGAGTATAAAAACAGTTGACTTATGGAACGCAAAAAGTTTTACTCGGATAGTTCATCTATAAAGAGTTAGCGCTTGTAAAGCGCGACATTCTGTGTAATCCGAATTGATTTGCCCTAATGGCTGCTTGCTTTAAGTTTTGCAGTGGTCGAATTACGCCTAATCAGAGGTCATCAGGCTCTTGAACGCCTCGGTCTCCCGATTGCTCCATAAGCTCCTCCTCGTTCACGTGGCGCTCCTACTGTTTTTAACGCCACTTTTCCTTTTGCCTCGTCTGGCGACATACAATCCTGTTATTGATTCCAAGAAGCTGATTGCATTCTTTCTCTTGTGCTCCTTTTTCATTTTCTATTGCATCCGTATTGTGGTTGCGGGCATTCCGCGCTTTCAGGTGTCGCTGGTGAACGTATCGGCAGGACTGTTGCTAGTGTCTGTGATAATTGCATGTGTGGCGTCAGGAAACGTGATCTATTGCTTTCAAGAGGCGTTGATTTCCATCTTCCTGCTGGGATTGTTCTTTGTGCTTCAACCGCTCCTGACAGGGCATCAGGAGATTAAAAAGTTGCAACTGGTGGCGATACTGGCTGCTGTCCTCGTCAGCATATACGGCTTGCTTCAGTATTTCAATCTGAACGTGCTAGCCGGCGCGTTTCCTTACGTGCGTCCGAGCAAAGAGAGCCGGAACTTTATTCTATCAACCATCGGCAATCCTGAGTACCTGGGCGGCTACCTGGCGCCATTTGCCGTTATGTTGATTCCGCAGCTGCTGGCGCATCGCAAAGTAATGGCCCGCTTCCTCAGGGCTTTAGGGTTTGTCCTGTTTGCATTCGTGATGCTTCTGACGGGTGCGCGCGGCGCATGGCTCGGGATGCTTGGCGGCGCTCTGTTTGTTGCATATTGGATAGTGCGCTGGAAGCCGTTGCGTATTTCGCCACGCGCTGGCTGGATTTCGGTGATTTTAGGAGCGATAGTGGTTTTGCTGCTGGTTGTCTTTTCGTTTCCTAATCCAATTAATACGCGCGACGCACGGGTAATGGGTCGCTTCAAGGAGCTGGCTGATCCGAGATCAGAATCCATCAAACAGCGCATTCTGTTTTATGCAATCTGTGCTGAGATGGTTGGCGACCGTCCGATTGTGGGTTTTGGCGAGGGCATGTTTCAGGTTAACTTCTACGAGTACGTGAAGCGGCTCGTTGAGAAAGATGAACGAGCGGGTATGACACTATTTGCGATTGATCTGGAAAACCGTGTGGCTGAGCATGCGCATAATGATTATTTGCAATTTTGGGTCGAGCGTGGCAGTATGGGGCTTTTCCTCTTTGTCCTGTTGCTGCTGGCGTACTTTTTCGCGGTGAACGGTCAGCTGCGTACTGCTCATTGCGGCAGCGCAGTCTGGCTCCTGCAGCTGAGTCTGAGCGGTGCTATCGTCTGCCTGTTGATTAGCAGCACGTTTAGCTTTCCCCTGCATTTGCCTACTCGAGCGTCGCTCTTCTGGATTCTGCTTTCTATGAGTGTATGTTTAGCATTTCCGGCTTCTCGAAATGATGCTACAGGCAGAGATGCCTGTGCTACCGATGCAAGGCCGCGAGGCGATGAGGCGTAGCTGTGAAAGTTCTTTTTCTTCTGAACGCCTATGAGGAAGACGGACCTGGATTGTTGATCTTTTC
Source organism: uncultured Candidatus Sumerlaeota bacterium (assembly GCA_964454265.1). Classification (GTDB taxonomy): domain Bacteria; phylum Sumerlaeota; class Sumerlaeia; order MWCT01; family JAUWMI01; genus JAUWMI01. Next base: position 38,521 of record CAYVXD010000004.1, read on the forward strand.
AATTATTCAAGAAATGCAACGCTCTGGCGCAGTTGCATGTTCCACTGTGGCACTGTCGAGAGGAGGGCCGCTGCAAGAGCGATTTGACGCGCTCGGAGTACCTACAGCCGTGGTGGGGATGAAAAGCGTTTGTGACATTGCAGCGATCGGGCGATTTATTCGGCATCTAAAACAGGAGCGCTGCAGCGTGCTTCATACAAATCTCATCCGGGCCGATCTGATTGGTCGGATGGCGGCCAAGCTGGCCGGGGTTCCTCTTATCGTGACTACGGAGCACGGCATTCACACGTGGGATGTGAAAGGTCGGGTTGTGAAATGGTTGGTGCGTCTCTTGTATCGTTTGACAACGCGGTTTACCGATCGGATTATTGCGGTCTCCGAGTTTGTAGCACAGGATCTCAGGCGTAATGGCATCTCCGATGTGAAGATCACACGCATCTATAACGGGATTGATACTGATCCGTACCATCCGCTGCCAGAGGAGCAACGGCGTGAGCTTTGCCCATACCTGGCAGACTGGGAGGTGCAGCATCTGGTCGGGGTTATAGGCAATATGGTGGCGCTGAAGGGACACGCCTGGTGTGTTCAGGCGATTCCTGCGATTGTCGCGCAGCACCCTGACACGCTCTTTGTCTTCGTTGGCAAAGGACCGCTGCGTCAGGAGATCCAGCAAATGGTGAGCTCTCTTGGCCTTGAGAAGCATGTGCGGTTCACGGGGCATCTGTCGGCATTGTTGCCACGGCTCATGGGATCGCTTGACGTGCTGGTTCAGCCGAGTCTGGTAGAATCGTTCGGATTGGCAGTTGTGGAAGCTCAGGCATGTGGGGTGCCGGTAGTTGCCACAAGAGTAGGAGGATTGCCCGAGATTGTTGTTGATGGTGAAACCGGGTTTTTGGTGACATCAGAAGATCCTGAGGCACTGGCAGACAAGGTCAATGTGCTCCTGAGCGAGCCTGTGCTTGCGCGAAGTATGGGTAGAAGGGGACGGGAGAAAGTCCTGGCCCAGTTTCAGATTCAGCAGACAGCCAGTGCTTATGCGGAGCTTTATCGAAAGTTGGCTAGGGAAAAAGCCATAGACAGCGAATCATGAATGCCAGGGATTCATAACTAGTGGCAGACTATCAGGTGCACAGCATTCAGGAGCGACATTATCGTCTGTGGGATGACTTTGTTGCTGCTTCGCCGCAGGGATGTTTCTACCACACCAGCTGCTGGAAACAGATCATTGATACCGGGACAACGTATACCATGCGTTTGTACGGATGTTTCCTTGGTGGCACGCTTGTGGGCGGCTGTACACTGACTGAGAAGGTTCAGCTGGGCCGTCATGCAGCGGTAAACGCCTTGACCACGCCGTATGCCGGGTTTCTGCTGCCGTCTACTTCGGGGACGAAGATTTCCGATCAAACCTCCCACGAGCACGCAATTCTCTCTGCTTTGAGTCGCTTTCTCGAAGCGCGGTTTCATCAGATTACGCTGTACAATTCGCCGGGACTGGCAGACGTGCGGCCGCTGACGCAGAGCGGCTGGAGCGCGGTGCCGTGTTATACGTATGTGCTGGATATCAGCGAGCCGAGGCGAGTGTGGGAACGTATGGATGGAAGCGTGCGACAGGCAATTCGAAAAGCCGTGAAACAGCAGTTTCATGTTGGTACGTCCACAGATGTGGATAGCTTTTATGGTCTCCTGGACAAGACACTTGGCAGGCGCCGCTTGCCAAATTTGATTCCCAGACGCCTGCTTGATACATTGATGCACACCGACAGTCTGAAAGATCGTCGGTTCTTACTCACAGCGCAGCCCAAGAGCGGAGGACTTGCGAGCGGCATCCTGGTGCTGTGGGATCAGACCACTGCCTACTACGCGCTTGCTGCCACTGACCCTGCTCTGTACGGTAGCGGTGTCCACTCGCTCTTGATCTGGGAGCTGATTCAGCGTCTTTCACCGGTTGTTGGGATACTGGATTTTGTTGGTGCGAATATTCCCAGCATTGCACGATTTAAAGAAGGGTTCAACCCACAGCTCGAGACCCATTATTGTGTTGAGAAATGGCGATCCCTTCTATTGAAATGGAGCAAACGGCTGGTTCGTCGCCTCCGGGGTTATTGAAGTAGAAAAATTCCTGGCAATTCCCTGGTGCAATGGTGTATGAAGCTGCGCGCGATGCACGCCAAAGACCAGCTGTGATAAACTGAACCCCTTTTTCATGGGGGAGAAAAGACTCATCGTGCGTATTGTCTTGAGACTCTTTCTACAAATGAGGCTGCACTCATGAAGATTCATCCGACGGCAATTGTCAGCCCAAAGGCACAGCTGGATACGACAGTGGAAGTTGGCCCATACGCGATAGTTGAGGAGAACGTAAAGATCGGAGCGCGAACAATAGTAATGGCGCACGCCTACATTAGCGGATGGACGGAGATTGGCGAGGATAACCGAATTCACATCGGGGCTGTGATTGGTCATGTTCCGCAATACATTGCGTTCAAGGGCCAGAGGTCTTATGTCCGGATCGGCAACGGGAATACGATTCGCGAGTATGTGACGATCCACCGCTCGATTGAAGAGGAGCATGCTACGGTGATTGGTGATCGGAATTTTCTCATGGCCATGAGCCATGTGGCGCATGACTGCGTATTGGGAAATGAAATAATACTTGCGAACTCAGTGTTGCTCGCCGGCCATGTAGCCATTCAGGACAAGGTGATGATTTCAGGCAGTAGTGGGGTGCATCAGTATGTGCGGGTAGGAAGGATTGCCATGGTTTCCGGCCTGACGCGCGTAGTCAAAGACGTTCCACCGTTCATGATAGTCGAGGGCGAATCCACGGTGCGCGGGTTGAATGTTATCGGGATGCGGCGTGCGAATATTCCACCAGAGAATCGCGAGGCAGTGAAGCGCGCATATCGGCTTCTCTACCGGAGCGGGCTAAACTTACCGCATGCGCTGGAGGCCATTCAGTCGGAACCCATATGCGAGGAAGTCCGGCTGATTGTCGAGTTCGTGCAGCAGTCGCAGCGGGGGATTTGCAAGCACTATGTTAAATAAATGGGTAGCCAAGTAGCGCACTTTAGCGGCTTGTGGTGCAAGACCGGCAGCTTCCGGCTGAAAGCCTAGTCCGTGGATTTCCCCATTTTCGATTCTGACATGGAAGAGACTGAACAGACGTCACTTGTTTCCGTCATTATAGTGAATTGGAATACGTATGCAGAGCTCCGGCTGTGTCTTGAGGCCTTGCGTGGCCAGCAGGTAATTCCGCTTGAGATTATCGTGGTGGATAATAACTCTTCGAATGGTAGTGCCCGGAACTTGCCACATGAGTTTCCGTCAGTCCGCCTGATTGCTAATCGAGAGAATCTCGGCTTCGCAGAGGGATGCAATCAGGGTTTGCGCATTAGCCAGGGGCACTACATGCTCTTGCTTAACCCAGACACAGTTCCGAATCCCGATGCAATCAAGGCAATGGCTCGGTTCCTTGAGACGAATCAATCGGCTGGAGCTGTGGGGTGTCAACTCGTTTTGCCTGATGGGACAGCGCAGATTACCTATAGCGCGTTACCGAATTTCCGGACCTACCTGGTGCTGCATTCCCTCTTGAGTCCGATGATAAGGAAAATGCGAAGAATTGCACGTGCGGTACGCCAGGGGCTTGGCATTCGTGAACGCATGGCTGGGCCCAGGGAAGTTGGCTGGCTGATGGGCGCATGCATGATGGTGCGGCGGAAGATGGTTGATCAGGTGGGCCTGTTGGACAGCGAGTTCTTTATGTATTGTGAAGATACGGATTGGTGCAAGCGCATGCACGACCACGGATGGCAGATATTTTATCTTCCGTCGGCTTCGATTGCACACTTGCATCAGCGCAGTAGCCGACAACGGAAATTTGCCACACTCGTCCAGCTCTATACATCGCTTCGCAGATATTATCTGAAGCACAAATCTGGTAATGCTTTGCTAGTGCTGACAGTGCTGGTGACCGTTGATATGATATCTCGTCTTGTTTTGCTAGCACTCGCGAGAGTGGTCACGTTTGACCAGAGCGATGTGAATCGAGAGCGGCATCGTGCTGTGCGGGAAATCCTCAGGCTCTATTGGCATCCCCGGAGCTCAGACCGATGAAGATCGCGCTGAATGCGCTTCAGGTGCGAGCTGCGAAAAGCGGAGTCGGCCACTACATCGCCTGCCTGCTTGAGGCGCTACTGGAAATTGATTCGACCAATTCGTATTTGGTCTTTGCCAGCCCCTATAATTATCTTAACTACCAATTCTGCTCGCCGGGCTATCAGCTCGAAATCTGGGGCAGCCGGTCCAAAAGCAAGACGGTGCGATTACTCTATGAATATGCTTTTCTCCCTTGTTCGGTGAGGAAGCGCGAGGTGGATCTATTTCACGGCCCATCTAATCTGCTTCCGTTACGCAAAGTCGCGCCGTATGTTCTCACAATTCATGACATGTCCTATTTTGTAGATCCAAAGCGTTATACGCGGAGGAAGGTCATGTACTGGCATGCGGTCACGTATCGCAGTGCTCGACTGGCAGATTACATCATTACCGACTCGGCGTATTCGAAGCAGGACATTGTAAAGTATCTCAGCTATCCCTCAGATAGGATCAGGGTTATCCCAATGGCGGCGCACCGGCGGTTTCGCCCAATTCGTGATCGGGCTGCACTTGAGGGATTTCGAAGTCGCTATGGGCTGACGCATCCGTATATCTTGTGTGTGGGTACGTTGGAGCCTGGGAAGAATCTTGTGCGTGTGGTGCGTGCATTTGCGCGGCTGCGCGGGGCAGGAGCTGGCGACTATCACCTGTTGCTCGTTGGTGATAAGGGATGGCTCTACCATGATATTTTTGCTGAGGTACGGCGGCTTGGGTTGCAGGAGCAGGTACGTTCGCTAGGACATATCCCGGATGACGACCTCCCGCTGGCTTATAATTGTGCTGAGATTTTTGTGTTTCCGTCGCTGAATGAAGGATTTGGCCTGCCGGTACTGGAGGCAATGGCATGTGGGGCGCCGGTGGTCACGTCAAATTGCTCGGCACTTCCTGAGGTCGCTGGTGATGCGGCCTGTCTGGTTGATCCTTACGACGAAGCAGCCATTGCCAAAGGTATGGAAAGCGTGCTTGGCGATGTGCCGAAACGTGAGGAGCTGGTACAGAGAGGGCTAAAGCGGAGTACGGTCTTCAGCTGGAAGCGCACAGCTCGAGAAACTCTGGAAGTATATGAAGCAGTCGCTCAATAAAGCCCATAGAATGCAACGAAAACCTGTTTTTTTTGCTGAGTCCAGAAACCGGTAAAGTGAGCTCCGCAGCTGAAATAGTCAGTGGACGGCCTGCAAGAGCTGTTTTGTTGAGGGATCTGTTAGCGGGACTTTTTTTAAAAAATTAATTATCTTGACAGCTCTTCTTCATTAGCAAAAATAAATTATTAGAAGGTGTAAAGAAGTTAGCTATAAGAGCTAAACCATAAAATTAGCTTTATAAAGTTGCGGACGTTCAGTACGTTAAGATAGATCCGAGACGTAGGCTAGAATGAAAATTCACGAGTATCAGGCCAAAGCGATTCTCGAGTCCTTCGGTGCACCGGTGCCTGATGGCCAGGTGGCAACGTCGGCACGTGATGCGCGGAAGATCGCCGACCGCATCGGCTTCCCAGCGGTTGTAAAGGCGCAAGTGCATGTGGGTGGTCGTGGCAAAGCAGGCGGCGTGAAATTGGCTAACAATCTGGCTGAGATTGAGGCAGCTGCCGGTTCTATTCTTGGTATGTTGATCAAAGGAACAAAAGTCCACAAAATCCTGATTGAAACGGCAGCTAATATTAATCATGAGTACTACATTGGAATCGTTATTGATCGGGCCAGGAAAAATCCAGTTATGATGGTCAGTGCCGCAGGGGGCGTGGATATTGAAGAAGTTGCGGCCAAAACACCGGAAAAGATTTTGAAAATCTACATCAAGCGCCAGCTCGGTATCCTGGCATTTCAAGTTCGCCAGGCGACATACTTCCTCGATCTGCCGCGCAGTACTGCAAAGTCATTTTCGCTTATTACAAAGGCCCTTTACGGCGCGTTTATGGCGAAGGACTGTTCACTGGCAGAGATAAATCCATTGGTGCTGACCAAAGATGGCGAGATGATGTGTTGCGATGCAAAAATGAACTTCGATGATAACGCACTCTGGCGCCATCCTGACATCGAGGCCATGCGCGACGAAGAAGAAGAGGAGCCTCTGGAAACAGCGGCAAGAAAGAAGCGAGTGAGCTATGTGAAGCTTAATGGGAATATTGGCTGCATCGTGAATGGTGCAGGCCTGGCTATGGCCACTATGGATATGGTGAAGCACTTTGGTGGCGAGCCAGCGAATTTCCTCGACATTGGCGGCGGCGCCAAGGCGGAGCAGGTGACCGAGGCGTTACGCATCGTTACCTCTGACCCGAATGTTAAAACCGTTCTCTTTAATATTTTTGGCGGGATTGTGCGATGCGACCTCGTGGCAAAGGGTATTCTTGAGGCACTGGCCACGCTTGACCTCACGCTTCCGATTGTCATTCGGCTGTCGGGGACAAACGAAGAAGAGGCACGCGCGATGCTGAAAGACACCGCGCTCCTTGCAATGCCCACCATGTCGGAAGCGGCAAAGGAGGCTGTGGAGGTCAGCCAGCGATGAGTATTCTCGTGGATAAACAGACACGCTTACTCATTCAGGGCATTACAGGTAGTGAAGGCCAGTTTCACGGCGCCCAGATAATCGACTACGGAACCAATGTCGTGGGTGGCGTTACCCCCGGCAAAGGTGGACAACAGACCCTGGGGGTTGAGGTGTTTAATACCGTCAGGGAGGCAGTCGAGAAAACACAAGCGAACGCCAGTGTAGTATACGTTCCTGCGGGCTTTGCTGCGGATGCCGTGCTGGAGGCGATTGACGCGGGGATTAAGCTTATTGTCTGTATAACTGAGGGGATTCCTACTCTGCAAATGATTACGGTGTACTGGGAAGCGAAAGTTAACAATGTGGTGCTAATCGGGCCGAACTGCCCGGGCGTGATTTCCCCCGGCAAAGCAAAGGTCGGCATCATGCCTGGACACATTCATCGTGAAGGGCGCATTGGCGTGGTATCGCGCAGTGGGACATTGACCTATGAGATCGTAAAGGAACTGACCACGGCAGGGCTCGGGCAATCAACGTGCATTGGAATCGGAGGGGATCCGATTATTGGCACAACATTTGTAGATGCACTGACAATGTTTGAGTCCGACACGGAGACCGAGGCCGTGGTGTTGATTGGAGAGATCGGCGGTACGGATGAAGAGATTGCGGCTGACTATATCAAGCAGCACATGACGAAGCCGGTGGTGGGATTTGTTGCTGGCTTAACAGCTCCTCCGGGCAAGCGGATGGGTCATGCGGGGGCAATCATATCCGGAGGGAAAGGTACTGCCAGAGAAAAAATTGCAGCGCTCGAAGCTGCGGGAATTCCCGTTGCCAAGCGGCCCGATGAAATCGGCGAGCTGGTGAAAGAGGTACTAGCGAGGAAAGCGTAGTAGTGAACTGCGTGGCAAGGGAGACTATAGTAGAGGCAGATCATGATCTGTCCCTACGCGGCGAACACGCAGTTAGAGCGAATAGAAGTGCAGAGTATTTAGCGCGCAGTAAAGGAGGTAGCGCGTGGCAAGGCCAAAGGATCAGATTTTTCTGTGGATAAATCGCCGGTGGTGCAAACGCTGTGGTATTTGTGCGGCGGTGTGTCCCACGAAAGTCATTGAAATTGAGAAAAGCGGCTATCCAGTTCTTGAGCATATGGATAAGTGTATAGACTGCGGTATGTGTGTCATTATGTGTCCAGACTTTGCGATCTTCGATGATCAAGAGGATAAGAAGCTGCTGGCCAAGATTTTGTAAGCCGTGGCATCTGGGTGTTCTTAGGCGCGGAAAGAAAGGCGTATGAGTAAGCAACCTGATGTGCGATTGATGCAGGGCAATGAAGCGTGTGCACGCGCTGCACTGCTGGCCGGGTGCCGATTTTTCGCAGGCTACCCCATTACTCCGTCATCGGAGATTGCAGAAGTTCTCTCGCGCGAACTTCCCATAGTGGGCGGGAAATTTATCCAGATGGAGGATGAGATTGCCAGTATGGCGGCAGTCATTGGCGCCTCACTGGCCGGCGTGAAATCCCTGACAGCGACCAGCGGCCCCGGCTTTTCGCTCAAGCAGGAAAACCTGGGCTATGCGTCATTTACCGAGGTGCCGTGTGTTATCGTTAATGTAATGCGGGGCGGCCCAAGTACTGGTCTACCAACGCTTACCTCTCAGGGCGACGTCATGCAGGCGAAATGGGGATCGCACGGCGACCATTCCGTGATTGCCCTGGCGCCCAGTTCGGTGAATGAAACGATTGAGCTCACGATTCGCGCCTTCAATCTGGCAGAACAGTATCGGGTGCCCGTGGTGCTCCTGCTCGACGAAGTGGTTGGCCATATGCGGGAAAAGGTAGTCATGCCAGAGCCGGGCGATGTTACGCTAATCGAGCGCAAGAAGCCAACATGTCCCCCGGAAGAGTATCGCCCCTTTGAGAATACGCCTGACCTGGTTCCTCCTCTGGCAGTATTTGGAATTGGGTATCGTTTTCACGTGACCGGGTTGACACACGATGAGTTTGGATTCCCATCGAATAATCCGCAGGAGGCCACGGCCCTGCTCGACCGTCTTAAGAAAAAGCTCGAGCACAATAAGGATAAGATTTGTACTCTCAGAACATTTCAGTGTGAGGATCAGCCCGAGATTCTGCTGATTTCCTATGGAAGCAGTGCCCGTGTTGCCAAACGCGCGGTTATCCAGGCTCGATCCGAAGGCCTCCGAGCAGGAATGGTACAGCTTCTTACCATCTGGCCGTTTCCTGACAAGCAGATAGAGACGCTTTGCCACTCGGCAAAAGCCGTGTTGGTCCCAGAACTCAATCAAGGCCAACTCATCTGCGAGATTGACCGCTATGTGCCAACTGGAGTCCCTGTGGTTGGCGTTAATCGCTTCGACGGCAATTTAATAGAGCCTTCAGAGATTCTGGAGGTTGTCCGAAAGGTGGCAAACAAAGGATGTCTATAGTTCATAAATACTTGCGGACCAGGAAGAGATTTCCGCACGTCTGGTGTTCGGGGTGCTCGGATGGGATTGTGCTTGCTGCCCTCGCGCGGGCTATTCACAAGCTCCAGCTTCATCGCGACGACGTAGTTCTGGTGTCGGGCATCGGTTGTTCCTCACGAGCTCCGGTTTACGTGGATTTCAACACGTTGCATACCACCCATGGACGTGCGCTTCCCTTTGCTACTGGCGTAAAAATTGCCAATCCGAAGCTGGAGATGGTTATCATTACAGGCGACGGCGATGCACTGGCTATTGGTGGCAATCATTTCATCCATACGTGCCGCCGCAATATTGACATGACGGCGATCGTGTTTAACAATTATATCTATGGCATGACGGGAGGACAGGTTTCGCCCACCACACCGTTTGGGAAAATGGCATCTACAAGTCCTTACGGCAGCACTGACAATCCGATGCCTGTATGTGAACTGGCCATTGCAGCTGGTGCGACGTTCGTGGCCCGGGCCACTGCATACCATGCGCGGCAGCTCGATATGCTGATCGAAAAGGGCATCAAACATAAGGGCTTTTCGGTGATTGAGGTGATGAGTACCTGCCCAACGATTTATGGGCGTCTGAACAAGCTTGGTAACCCTACACAAATGCTCCTCTGGCAAAAGAGCAACGCCATGTCGGTACAGTCATGGCAAAAGCTGTCCACTGAAGAGGAGAAACAACAGGCCAAGGAGGAAAAGATCATCACCGGCGTCCTTCACGAAACTGAAAAGCCAGAGTATACTGAAGAGTATCAGAAGATAATTGACCGGTACCAGACGAAGGAGTTTGAACGCGTATGAGCGATCGCTATGAAGTGCGCCTCAGTGGAGCGGGTGGACAGGGCTTGATCCTGGCAGGGATTATTCTGGCTGAGGCGGTCGGCATTTTCGATGGGAAAAACGTCACGCAAACCCAGAGCTATGGCCCGGAAGCGCGTGGCGGAGCTAGCAAGTCGGATGTGGTGATCAGCGGTGAAGAAATTGATTATCCCAAAGCCGAGGAACTTGATGTGCTGCTGGCGTTGACCCAGGAGTCGTATGAAACGTACAGAGGTAATCTCAAACCCGGTGGCTTGCTCATTGTTGATAGCGAGCGAGTAAAACTGGGCGATGATGTTGGGGAAAATGTGAAGGTATTTGCTGCTCCTATGTCAAAAGTCGCGCGTGAGCAGGTCGGCCGAGAACTGGTGACTAACATTGTCTCGCTGGGGGTAATTGCTGAGTTGACTTCAATTGTCACCCAGAAATCACTCGAAAAGGCCGTACTTCAAAAGGTTCCGCGCGGCACGGAAGAGCTGAACAAAAAGGCCTTGACCGCAGGATATACGCTGGCCCAGAAGAGCTCAGTTTCTACGTCGTGAAGCAACTGCACAGATAAGCAATACCGTTTCCCGAATGCTTTATTTCCACGTTTAACCGTCCGTCCTTTTGAAATTTCTGGGATCTCCCCTTCCCAATATTTGCAGGCGAATCAATTGACGTGATCAGGTGTGTGTTAGAGCTGACCAGATGAAAGAGGGCGCCATACGGATGCGTGCTATGGCACATACGAATGGGCGTCTTGACGAGGCAGTGAAGTGAGTCGGACCGTGGCAGAGAGTGCGAGGCTCCGCCGCACGGAACTGCATTGCTGCGAGAAGAGAATATCAAGGCTACGTGAGCAGTGCTACGGGTAGTAATTGTGCCAGGTGAGAGACACGTAGACTTGGCGCGAGGAGATAGGATGTGCTACCGGGATTTTTGCTGTTTCTTTTCTAACCAAGCGGCAAGGCCGATGTGTTGAATTTCTTCCAAATTTGTCCGCGATTGGCCGTAGGATACGAGATGATCGTTGTAGAAAATATCGAGTTTTTCGCACACATACTCTGGGCATTCATGGCAAAAGGTAATTGCTTTTGCTCTGGCACAGCGGCGAATTTCGCAATTCCTCCCGTAGCAGCTGGCATCGTCGCTATTGCATCCCTCACAGACAATGTTTACATGGAGTGTGGTGGTTGAGGACTCGCCACGGCTGGATTGCGTATTGCTGTCCTGCTGGCCCGGCTCTTTTGGGTGACAGGCAAGATAAATCGCGCATTCTGCACAGTATAATCCACAATAACCTACCGGAATCTTCATTCGTCATTTCTCCCCTATGATTATGATCCCTACCATTGACTATGTGCCATTGACTATGTGATGTTATTTATCACAGAAAACCGAGGATGGCAAGCTCAGATTCCAGTATTGGGGCATGTGTTTGGGAGTTTTTCTGGTCGTGCCTCCGAGGGTGATCACACGCTGGATGATTTTTTGTTTATTTTCTTGCTTCTGCAACACGAAAGCGGTTTAAATAAGACGTTATGTGCTGGAGCACTGATCTATGAAGCGAGAGTCAACAAAGCTTTACGTTGGAACAGCCGGGTGGTCGTACAAGGATTGGTGCGGGATCGTGTATCCCGACCCACGGCCCCGAGGGTTTTCCGAACCGCTCTATCTGGCTCAGTTTTTCAACGTTATTGAGATCAACGCCTCGTTTTATCAGATCCCATCAGTAAAAATGACAGAACGCTGGGCCAGGCTTGTAAGCGACGTCCCGGATTTCCTTTATGTGATGAAGCTATGGCAGGGTTTCACACATGACCGCTCCCTGCTGGAGGAAGACTCGGTTGGGAGTTTTCGGACTGCCCTTCAACCCCTTGTTGATACGCATCGGCTGGGTTGTGTGCTGGTGCAGTTTCCGTGGTCATTTCGCTACACACCGCAACATTGGGACTGGGTGAGACAATTGGTCGAGGTCTTTAGTTCCTATCCCCTGGCGATAGAGATGCGCCATGCCAGCTGGGTGCGCGATAAATATCTTAATTTTCTTAAAGGAGCAAGCGTGGCATTTTGCAATATTGATCAGCCGCAATTTGGCGACTCTCTACCCCCCTCAGATTATGCCACGGCAGAGCACGCGTACGTGCGGCTACATGGTCGCAATAAAGCAATGTGGTTTCAGCAAAACGTTGGAGTGAATGAACGCTATAATTATCTCTATCGGAGTGATGAGCTGCAGGGTTGGGTGGAGATCATCCGGCGGCTTCTCGGTATAGTGCGGCGCGTCTTTGTGATCACAAATAATCATTTCCGCGGCCAGGCGGTCTGTAATGCCCTTCAATTGAAGGCCGCTCTGGAAGAACGGAAGATCTCGATTCCCGCGCATCTCACCGCCAACTTTCCTCCCCTCACTAGTATTGCCCTACCCGAGACAATGGGTAAAGATACGCAGCTCGAACTATTCTGACCTGTCTTTCCTTACCAGAGTGCTTATTGTGATCAAATTGCCGGCGTACGCCATAGTCACACCTGGCGAGGTACTAGCGCACGAGAAAGAAGAAAAGAAAGAGGATGAATAAGGTGTAGTAGATGAATTCTGGGTATATAAAAAAACCAACCGCAATCAAGACTAGTAAAGGGGGAAACATCATCCTAACTAATGCCGGCACGGTGGTTCGTATCTCCTGTTCATACCAGTGTGCCTGGCGGTTCATCAGCTCGCTGGTGGAGGCCGAGTATTCTCCTGCCTTGATCATGCTGAGCGCCTCGCGCTTTATGACCCCAGTCAGCGCGAGTGTATCATGAATCTTCTCGCCTGCACTTAGATAATACTCGCGTTCCAGTAATGCTTTTTCTATCGCCTTATTGTTTGTGGACTCCGCGGCAGTGCGATATGCCATATTAAGATTCATACCCGAGTCGAGAGTGATAGCGAACATCCGGAAAAATGTCGCCACAGAATAGTTGTGCATCATCGAGCCCCAGATGGGGGTTTTCAATATGATGCGATCTATTACGGTTTTGATTCTTGGCTCCCGGAGTAGCTGAGCAAGGACAAAAGCAAAAAGCAGAACGTAGAGCACGCCGCTGAAGTACCGGCCTAATACGAAAATCGCAGACGATAGTTCAAATGCCTTTTGGTCGATACTGCTAATAATGATGCTTGTAGCGGCGAATATAAGCAGCCCTAAGAGCAAGACTACGATGGGATACCAGATGACTGAGAGGACAACGCGGCGCAATTCTAGTGCCCAGAGATGGTGCCGCGCAAGAATGTCAAGCACCGAGAGAAGCGAGCCTGATTTCTCCCCCACAACAATACTTTTTGCAAAGAAGGGCGAGAATATCCGCTGTCTGGACACGGCCTCTTCGAGTGACATTCCTTTGGCGCAATCCCGAGCCATGGCACGGCAGGCCTGCTTCAGGCGGTAGTTGCGCGAGTTCTCTTCAAGGATAGTCAGAGTATTGATCATTGGAAAGCCGGCACTCAGCAGAGAGCGGAGCTGCAGGCAGAAGTAGTAAATGTCACGCTGGGAGGGGCCAAAAAGGCCTAGTGAGAGAAGTGCCGAGAGTTTCCGGCGTCGGCCCTTGAGATGCCTCGGCAGCACAGGTTTGCGGCGAGCAGAATTGCGAGGTGTTTGTGGCATGATTCCTCGCGGGTGCTAAGGACCGTGTTTCTTTTAGGAGTTGTAGGGGCAGATCATGATCTGCTCCTACTTTGGTATTGTATTTGTGGCATATTGCCATGTGCACAAGATGTCAGATGTCGTTCCTTACGAATATTATTACTGGTTTTTCAATCGGGAGGCGTGGTCCTTCTGAGATACGAGCTGCTGGGCATGCACAAGGGATTCGAACGTGCCCGCGTCAGTCCACCATCCATCCAGAATGTCATACGTGAGCATGTTCTTCGCAATATACGCATTGTTAACATCGGTAATTTCCAGTTCATTGCGTTGCGAGGGAACAAGTGTGTGGATGATTTCCCAGATCTGTCGGTCGTACATGTAAATTCCCGTAACCGAGTAAGGACTCTTCGGCTGCTTGGGTTTTTCCTCAATAGCCACAATTTTATCCCCCTGAATGACCGGTACACCAAACCGCTGTGGGTCAGGGACTTCCTTAATGATAATTTTGGCCCCCTCTTCTTGACGCTTATAGCGCTCAACGTACGACTTGATACTTTTTTCAAAGATATTGTCTCCCAGAATCACGATACACCGATCTTCTTCAACAAAATGCTCGGCCAAACTCAGAGCATCTGCAATGCCTCCCTCCCCTTCCTGGTACGTATAGTGCAGGTCTTTCAGGCCGAACTCACGGCCATTGCCCAGGAGCTGGAGAAAGTCGCCAGCAAAGTTTCCCCCTGTGACAATCATGATATCTTCGATACCCGCATCAATAAGAGCTTCAATTGGATAGTAAATCATCGGCTTATTGTAAACCGGCAGCAGGTGCTTGTTGGTGATTTTGGTTAAAGGATAGAGCCGCTTGCCCAATCCCCCTGCCAGAATAACACCCTTCATTGTGCCTCTCCTTTCATCCATCAGCCTTCTTTGATAGCCCAGTCGTAAGGGATCTCTTTTGAATGTGGATCAATGCGATGTTCGTCGGGCGCTTTGTAGTTATACAGCGTGGTTGGAATGTTGACCACGATCCCCTCAGTCTCACCGATACACTTGAAACCATGAAGAACTAACGGAGGAATCTGCAAAAACACGGGATTATGAATGCCCATAAAGAACTCGTTAACTTCACCGTGGGTTGGCGAATCAGGGCGGTTGTCGTAGAGCACAACTTTCATCATGCCGTGGACAACGGCAAAGTTGTCGGTCTGGCGCTTGTGGTAGTGCCATGCCTTCACGACACCAGGGTAGGCTGTAGTCATATAGACCTGCCCGAACTGGATGAAGAATTCCTGATCATCGCTGCGCAGCAGTTCCATCAGGCGACCCCGCTCATCTGGGATCACTTTAAGGGTCTTTACCTTGACTCCCTCAATCATTTGTCTCCTCCTCGTTACAGTAATTTGAGTGTTGCGACTTGAATTGCTTTTAACGAGTAATGATGTGACGATCCAGCCTGACGTGAGGATATTATTGTCCTTTGCATAGCTATTCAACCCAGCAAAGGGAAATCTGCAATGACTTTTTCCCGTTCTCCACTAAGCAGATGATCAACCAGTTCAACGCCCTGCATGACCGAGTGATCCATGTTACCAATTTCGTATAGCCAGAGGCCGAAGCGACCCCTGGTGTAAATCTGCTCGCGTGCCAGGAATTGCACAATAGATGCAAGAATCTGATTTCGCTCAAGCGTAGGCACAGGATAGGCATATTCGGCATCAATGAGAAAGGTCGAAACAATGTGAGAGCGGTCGGCCTCGCTCAAGAGGCCCGTGGCGATCAATCCGCGAATCGTTTCCTCGATGATCGAGGAGCGATTGACAGACTTGGATGCTGAATACGAGGTTTCACACATCAGAGAATAGTGATCCGGGCCGGGGACGTTTTCTGGTGAGTAATTGGAGAAGTATGTGACCCGATAGAATGGCGACTCCTCGCCCGGAAAGTATATCCAGCATTTGGGACTGGGACATGGTTGTGCAAGGCCGATGCCAACAATGAGAGTTCCGGTAGCGCGCAACTGCTCAGCCTGCTGAATGAGCTGCGGGTTGGCCGGATGGATGTGTGCAACTAACTCTGTCAAAGGCGTTGTGTTGATCAGAATGTCATAGTGCTCGGAGCTTCCATCAGCATACATTGCACGTCGCTGTGCAGGTTCTACCCGTGTGAGTTTGCGATTCAGGGCCAGATGATCCCGCACAGCTGGTAGGAATGCCTGATATATTGCTCCAGTTCCGCCCGCGCGTGGGAACTTGAATGTTCTGTTTGGCCCCCAATCAATGTCGTCCAGTTGCAGAATTACATTGCGCAAGACGCGCTGGAAATCAATAACGCTGACACGGTGGGCGATCCACTCGTGGCTCATCAGCTCCAATGGTGTTGCCCAGTTTTTTTCATTGTAAGGAAGCATGAAATGCGAAGCGATACCATGGCCAAAGGTGCGCAGAATCCACTCGCGAAAGTTTCCCGGGGCGCCGGCATGCCTTTGATTTGTCTCCCATAGCCCATTGAGACATTCCCACAGCGCCTCTTTTGTCAAGTAGCGGAGGTTATTCTGAAATGGGTACGGCACAAAGCGATCTAGCAACCAGATCCATGAGTTTCGCACATGTTCGAGATACTGGTTGGCTAGCAGGCGATCAACCAGTCGGGTAAAGTAGTCATAGCCTGAAAAGAGAATATGGCCGCCAATGTCCCAGGTGAAGCCGCTTACATCACGAAAGCTGGCAGCCAGGCCGCCAACGTAATCATGCTGTTCCACAATTTGCCAGTTGCGATAGCCGAGCTCGGCCAGGCGATATGCAGCCCCCAGGCCTGTTGGACCAGCGCCAATGATCAGGATTTTTTTGTCCATCGTGACTGTGTCTACTTTTGCGGGCATCGAGTTCAGGAGCAGATGCCGAATGCAATGGCGAAGGGAATATTTCAAAAATCTCTTGCAAAATCAAGATAAAAAGCCACACTGCAGACGACATTACATACATCCCCAGATCTAAGAAGAACAAAAGAAAAAGATATTGACACGACCTGTGTTCTCTATATTGAATAGCTAACACAGAGCGTCAGGTTGTGGTGATACTATTAGCGCGAGATTCACATGGTGACATATGCAGAGCTAAAGCGAGCATCAAGGGGTTTTCTCATTCCTCTTGGTCTCGCGGGAATCATTCACTGTTTTTATTTGGGTGGACTCCTGTTTGGCTACCTGAATCACTTGGCGTACGACACGCGCTACTTTTCGAATCCTGAAGCCCACTACTGGGCTCTTGGGCCGGATTTCTTTGTTCTCTACGAAGCGGGATGGGACTTTTTGCATGGACGGAATATGTATTTACGCGACGATGTGGACATGAGCCCTGAGGAGGCATTGGAGCGCGGGCTTCAACATGCTCCCTACTATGCAACATACCGCTATATTCCTTTCTATGGATTCACTTTAGGAGTGGTATTAAGTGTTTTCCCACCGTTCGTGGCATATTGGCTGTGGATTATAGTGAATGAAATCCTGCTGGGGATTAATATTCACATGACGCGCAGGTTGTGCCGTCGGCCCGAGCCCTTTGCACTCTGCATCGTCTTCTGGATCAGCCCGTTTCCCTTGTTTGTGGAGTATTTCATGGGTCAATATTCGCTTCTAATGGGTACATTGATCTTCTGGACTGCGGTTTTTCTGATTCGTGGGCGCAAGGTGGGAGCGAGCGTTTGCTGGATACTCTCCGTGCTGCTGAAATCATATACACTACTGATGGCGCCGCTCTTTTACCGACTGAAGCGGCGTGTGGATATACTGATCTGTGTTGGGCTTGTAGCGGCGACCAGTATCCCGTATTTCCTAGTATTTCCCGAAGGTTTTGAGAAGTTCTATGAATATGGTTTGAAGGAGCGAGTAGGCGCAGGTACTGCGCAATTGTACATGGGGAGCCAGGGAGTCCAGATGGGGCTTCAGGCGCTGGCGAATCTGCTGCGTTTGCAGAGCGTTCAGTTTCCTCTGTTCTCCGTACAACTGTCGGTGGCCAAGCTGCTCATTGTCCTTTTTTCGCTATCTATTCTGGCGTTCTTGGTGATCATTACTTTTCGGCGGGACTACGATGTGCTCTCGCTTTATTGCCTTTGGGCCTTAACCTTTTTTCTTCTGTATCGTGATCTCTGGGAGCATCATTACGTCATGCTCATTCCTGTGCTGGTACTTATGACTTCCACGGAGCGATTGCCACTGTGGATGGTAGTAACTGTGTTTGTACTCATTGGTACGCCGACGCTGTATCGGCTATTCAGCTCTCAGAGTGTAGTGCGGCTACTGCATCAGGTTAATGCATATGATTTGGTGCACACGCTTTATTTCTTGATCAAACCTGCTGGTGTTGGAATTCTGTTCGTGGGTATTGTTCAGCATGCCAGGACGAAGCCGTTTTTGATCTCTTCTGCGGACAGCCAGCTGATGCCGAAGAAGCCTGAGGACACAATGAGGACGACGACACTTACTGCCAATCACATGCATAAGTAAGGAGTTTAGAGCGATGAAATGGTGGATGCGAATTTTCCGACTGGGCATTGGAGCAATACTTTTTCTGGTGCTGAATGCGTGTTCGCTGGTGATCGGGCCGTCACAGCGGCACGCTGAAGACGAGGCGAATCGTGAGGCCCAGGCGCCATCACTTGCGTCACAGAGTGAAGAACCGAGAACTGAACGAGCGCGGGCCGAAGCTTTGGTGGCTGAAGTAAATGGCGAGAGAATTACGCGGACGGATTTTGAGCGTGCGTTTCAGGTGTTTCTAGACAAGCAAAGTGCAGAGGCAGATGAACAACTTTCGCGAAAGGCATTTCTGCATCAGATGATCATTGACACCTTGATTCTGCAATATGCAAAAAAGCAAGGTGTGGAACGTGACCCTGACTATCAAAAGGCACTAAAGGAGAGCCAGCGCACGTTTCTCCTAGCCAACATCAAGCAACTACGCCATTTCGACTCCAACCAGGTCTGCAAAGCAGAAAATGAACACTACTATGAAACCCATGCGGAGGGCTACTTCCAACCCGAGAAAATTCAGGTCCGCCATATTTTGACCAATACGTACGAGGAAGCCGCCGCTGCACTTCAGCGTATCAAGAACAGCGAGGATTTTCGTGAGGTTGCGCGCAAGATTTCAATTCATGCTTCGCGGACTCAAGGCGGAGAGCTTCCGCCCTTTTCTCGCGGGACGTACAATAAGCCATTCGAAGATGCGGCGTTCGCTCTGCATGTTGGTGAATTAAGCGGAATTATCAAAACCGAATTGGGATACCATATTATTGAGAAAACCGGGGAGGCGCCAAGGCAACTCCGACCGCTTAGCGAAGTGCGGAGCCAAATCTCGTCCCATCTTTTTGAACAGAAAAAGCAGCAGATGCTTCAGGAATTCTTGGAGACCTTACGAAGCCAGGCACGAATTCGTATCATGTACACGCCATAGGATCGGCACCTGAATTGAATTTTCTCCTACGAAAGGAGTCGGATGGGATGCTGTGTGAGCGGGTGCTAGGAGTGAGCGGGGCAGTAGTTTGTCTGATGCTTGCAGCTGTGGGACTGGTATGGGCTGGCGAGGTCGAACATATCGTTGCAATGGCAAATGGACAGGCGATCACTTCGAGCGAACTGGATCAGGAGATTGTATATAGGCAAATCTGCGATCCAATTCTTGCCTTTCCTCCCACTCGTCAGGAAAAGAAATTGATCCTGGAGCGGTTAATTGACCGGATGCTTTTATTGCAGGAAGCTGAGGCGCAGAAGATCAGCGCTGAACAGGAGGCCATTAAGAAAACAGTGGGTAACTTTCTTCGTGACATTCAGCGCGAATATCCCTCGCGTGAGGCGTTTGAACAGGAGTTGGAATCTCTTGGCATTGAGATCGGACAGTTACGAGAGGCGTTACGGACTCTAGAGACCGAACGGGCTCAGATAGACCAGCTCGTCGCGCGACAAGTGGTTGTCACAGAGCAGGAGGTCGAGGCTTACAAGTCTGAATTGCGCCAGGCCAGGCAACCGACTGTCAGTTATCATCTGGCTCACATCCTGCTACGGTGTCCCCCAACTGCCTCTAAGGAGGAAATCGAAGCCACTGAGCAGCGGGCGCTTGAACTTCTTATCGAGCTGCAGCAGGGAGCACCATTTGAAACGGTCGCCCAGCAAGTGTCTGAAGATGCTTCAACCAAGGCTCTTGGTGGAGACATGGGTTACGTGGATGCCGGCGCGTTTGATCCTGTTCTGGAAAAGGCAGTCGCAGGGCTGGAGGTTGGGGCGCTGAGCTCGCCGGTGCGCAACGCAGCCGGGTTTCATATTCTCAAACTGCTGGACAAACGAACTGCCCGGGATTTTCTTTATTCACGGCGCTTTGTGGAAGCTCAGGACATGCTGATCAAGAGATTGCGGGCGAAAGCTGATATTCAGATTTTTGAGCAATTTCTCTGAAGGCAAACAGTCTGGAGCACCGGCAGGGGGAATAATGCAGAGAACGAGTTTTAATGCGAAAGAAGAAACACAGCGTACCCCACGCCGTATTCGCCTTGGCGTTACGATGGGTGATCCGGGCGGCATTGGGCCGGAAATTATCCTCAAGGCGTTTCAGGCATCGGATCTGTATGTGGAATGCGATCCAGTGGTTATTGGGTATGAGCGTGTAATGGAGCATTATCGTACCCTGCTTAATGTGCCGATGCGGCTTAATGTGATCGAGACACCTAGTGAGTGTGTTCGGCAAAGGGAGCTCATGAATATTATCGAGCCCCGGGCTGAGTCACTTGCAGGCGTCGCAGTTGTTCCAGGCGAGACGAATGTGCACTATGGACAGATTGTCTTTCACTGTATTGAGCATGCGGTTCGCCTGGCCATGCAGCGCAAGATTGATGCAATCTGCACCGCTCCCATCAGTAAGGAGACGCTCCATCAGGCAGGCTATCTTTATCCCGGGCACACAGAGATCCTGGCCACGCTTAGCCGAGTCAAGCGCTACGCCATGATGATGGAGGGAGGCGGTCTGAGAGTGGTTTTGGCGACCATCCACATCCCTCTTCGCGAGGTTGCGTTGCGAATCCAACGCGCAAAGATTCTTGCGCTTATTCAGCTAACAGCGAAATTCATGAGGTATTTCGATGTTCCGCATCCGCGTATTGGGGTCGCGGCCCTGAATCCCCACGCAGGCGAAAAGGGGTTATTTGGCAAGGAGGATGCTCAGGAAATTCATCCGGCAGTTGTCAGCGCCCAGAAGAAAGGCATTACGATTTCAGGCCCCCATCCGGCTGATACGCTGTTTTATCAGATGCTGCAAGGAAAGTTCGACGTGCTGATAGCGATGTATCACGATCAGGCGCTGATCCCCGTAAAGACG
The DNA here is from genome assembly GCA_964454265.1 of uncultured Candidatus Sumerlaeota bacterium. GTDB lineage: Bacteria > Sumerlaeota > Sumerlaeia > MWCT01 > JAUWMI01 > JAUWMI01. The sequence continues at coordinate 59,443 of CAYVXD010000004.1, forward strand.
CTGGACTTTTCGCGCGGCGTGAACATTACGATGGGCCTCCCTTTTATTCGAACATCAGTAGATCATGGAACCGCATTTGACATTGCAGGCCGAGGTGTGGCTGACCCGACCAGCCTGGTTGAGGCCATGAAAACTGCAATCCGCTTGGCCAGAACCAAGCAGAAGGTTGACACGTCAAATGGCTAGTGCGCAGGAAGTAAGACTACCGCCATTGCGAACGCTGAGGGCACGCTATGGACTTATTCTGCGCAAAGGATTGGGTCAGTACCTTCTGTGCAATGAGCGCATCCTGCGGCGCATCGCACAATGCTGCGAGCTTACGCCCGAGAGCATTGTCATTGAGATCGGTGCTGGGTTTGGCCATCTTACGTGCCAGCTTGCCCGGCAGGCCTACCGCGTCCTGGCAATTGAATATGATGACCGCTTTCGGCCAATCCACGAACGGTATCTTGCTGCTAATTCGAACATTAAGGTTCTCTACGCTGATTTTCTTCGCCTTGATCTTCAGCAACTGGTGAGAGAGATCGGCTGCAAGAAGCCGGTCGTTGTTGGAAACATTCCGTATCGCATTACGTCCAGAATAGTGCTGAAGTGTCTGAGTGAACTGCCGACTTTCGCCAAAATGGTCCTTACGATGCAGAAAGAAGTTGCCGAGCGAATTGTCGCTCTCCCTGGCAAAAAAACATTTGGCAGCCTGACTGTAAAGGTACAGTTTTTTAGCAAGCCGCGCCTGGAGTTTCTAATCGGACGGGAAAATTTCTTGCCTTCACCGAAAGTAGATTCAGCCACAGTGAGCTTTGTTCCAGTGGAAAGAAGAAAGTTGCCTTGCAACGGAGATTGGAGAGATTTCTTTGAGTTTATTGAGGTTATCTGCCGACATCGAAGGAAAAGCTTGAAGACTATTCTTCGAATGTCTGGTCTGTGCGGCGTATCAAAAGCCAATATTCAATGTCTACTTGATCAAGTTCATATCGAGTCTAATTTGCGGCCTGAGTCACTGAGTCTGGAGAACTATATTGCCCTATATGAGGCGATACAGCAACGGCGCCAGGAATCGCTTGAAAGCCGTTAGGTTTTGGGGCTGAGCGAGTCTGTTAAGAATAGCCAAGGGTGAGGAATAAAAAATACTTGATTTTTCCTTTTCCAAAGTTATTGTATACAAGTTAGTTAGATTGCTGCATGGAGGGAGGAACCTATGATAAAGGCGGACATTGTGAAAAGCGTCGGCGAGGCCTTGAACATGAAAGATAAGGAAGCATTAGCCGTTGTGGATGCCATTGTTGAAAGTATGAAAGAAGTCATCATCCGTGATAAACGGCTGGAAGTGCGTGATTTTGGCGTTTTTCAAGTTAAGGAGCGTAAGCAGCGAATTGGCAGGAATCCCAAGAACAAGAAAGAATATCCAATTCCACCAAGGAAAGTTGTTACCTTTAAGTCAGGCAAGGAAGTTAAAAATCTTTCGCGTTCATAGCCACAGCGGACTGAGGTTTCACTGCTGTGGACGAGCTTATGACCTTCGGTGTATCCTCCTGAGGCTTCTCCTTCCAGTTTGTAAAATAGTACGCAATAATATTCTTAGCAAGCGGGGCTGCTACGGCTCCGCCATGCCCACCTTTCTCAACGAGTACCAGGACTGCAATCTTTGGGTCGTCATAGGGCGCAAAGCCCACGAACCACGCATCTGTAGCCTCTAGGTCACGCTGGGCTGTTCCGGTTTTCCCCGCCACTTTCCAGTCGCGGAGAAACCCCGCCTTGTAGGCAGTTCCCCCTTCTTCGTTCACTGCTGCCACGAGCCCTTCCATTATAGTGCTGCGAGCCGAGTTGCTCAGGTGAATCTCGTGATACTTGGGATCGGTGAGGATCATAACCTCGCCGCCATGTGATTCAATGCGATCCAGGAGATGGGGAGTCCAGAGCCGTCCGCCATTGGCAAACGCGCAGTAGGCATTGAGAATCTGAAGAGGAGTTGCGGCAATGCGGCCTTGACCAATACCCAACAGAATCACCTCGCCTGGGGGCAATCCGGCGGCCAGATTCAAGGGCAGATACCCCCTCACTTCTCCAGACAGGTCAATACCAGTCAGGCTGCCAAGGCCCAGCTGGAACGCACAATCAACCAGGCGCTTTGCACCAACTGCCTCAGCCAGTTGGTAAAAATATATGTTGCAGGAATATTTAATAGCCTCCTGCATATTCACCCAGCCGTGTCCACTGGGCAGAAAGCAGGTGAACGGCTTATTCCACTGGGGCAGATAGAACTTGCCATTGCAATAGAATTTCTTCTCGCGGCTGATCCCAGCGCGGAGCGCAGCCAGACAGGTGATCAGTTTGAACGTTGAGCCTGGGGGGTAATGTTCCTGGATCGCCTTATTCAGAAAACAGCTCCCCTCTTTGGAAAACGATCCGGGGTCATTTGGGTCAAAACCCGGAGTACTGACCATAGCCAGAATCGCTCCATTAGACGGATCCATTACAATAATTACGCCGGAACGACCTTGTAATTGCCGATACGTATACTCTTGGAGCTTGAGATCCAGGGTCAGAAAGACGTTGTTGCCGGACTCGGGGGGGTGGCTGACATAGGCATCCCGTTTTCGTCCGCGGGCGTCTCGCCGCACAATTTCCTCGCCAGCGTGTCCCAGCAAACTCGATTCATAAATCCGCTCGATATTGACAATGCCGACAAAATCTTTGGGATCGTAGTTCTGGTCAAGAAACTGAGAGACAAGCGATTCGGGAATCATGCCCATGTGTCCTGAGATATGACAGGTCGCTGGCCCAGCAGGATAGTAACGCTTGAAACCCTCCTCAACGATCAGTCCGGGTAAATTATACTGTTCCTCCAGTATGGGAGTGATCTCTGCCAGAGAAAGATTCTTCGCCAGAAGCACCTTCTGCCATTTTGAGTTTAAACGTCTCAGGCGATCTTCTAAGCTGATAACATCGCGGTTCAAGAGTGCCGACAGCCGGGTAAGAGTCTCATGAATCGTTTGCAGCTCTAGCTTGAAAGGGCTCACGTATACGGAGAACGTGACGCGACTGACTGCAATGGTCAGATGATTCCGATCAAAAATGGTTCCTCGCGGTGCCTCAAGCCGTTGCGGAACCAGAAAATTATTCTCAGAAAGTTCACGGTAATATTTGCCCTGGATCAGGGTTATTGGAAAGAGGCGCAGGGCAAGTACCACGAAGCTCGCTGCTAACAGGAGGATTAGTATTTTGAAGCGTCGATGTAAGAACTGATATTCACTTGGCTTGGTCTTTTCTTTCAGCATGAAGGAACAACTTTAGGAAAGTGGCGTTGGCGAACTGCCGCCCGGTGGCGAGACAAGCGAAGGCACACGACATGCCCACTCTGGGGGCTACTCTTTTCCCTCCTTTTCCCCAGGCTCTTTTGGGCTGGTTGGCCCTTCGAAAATCAAACCGTTGATTTCGTACAGGATTACTGCCCAAAGGCCCCACCCGAGCAGGGTGTAAAGAAAGATATCGAACGCGCTGAGCTTAGCAAGCCTGTTCTGGATATCGGGATTCGTGAAGAGGACATATATAATGATCGCAAGAGGTAAAAAGCAGAATATTGGAAAGGCCGTATAGTGCACCAACCGATACAGCATGGATTGCGGTCGAACTACCGCAACAGCTGCCTCACCTTTTTCTGGAGGATATTGCTTCAAGGCCTCTTCAATATCACTGGTGCTGGCGATCGCTGGTTTGATGCGCATACCTACCAGTGTCTTGAGATTATCAAGAAGAACGAGGTCCGAGGGGTCTTCCATTGCGACAACCAGTCCGTCGCGTTCCATGCGAATAGGAACCAAATGGTGTTTCGTGGCAATGTGCCGTGGGATCAAGGTGAGCGTCAACGGTGCGATTTCCATGCCGGCGAGGGAGACGAGATCGTAGCCAAGTTGTCGTTTTAAGAAGCCCATTTTTACACTTTCTGTAATCACACCCATCTCCACCAGAATTCGTCCCAAGGGCATATCACTTTCACGCTGCTTTTTCAGGGCTTCGTCGAGTTGCGCATTGTTGATAATCCCCTCGCGAAGCAAGATTTCTCCCACACTTCCGGCCACTCTGTTTGGGGTCATCTTTGTTTCCTCTTAATCTGGATAACAGCGTTCTCCATCGCAAGCACAGAAACGATTCTGAAAAGGTTTTCTCCTTTTATAGAAGGAAAACAGGACGAAAAATTAACATTGCAACTGAGGCATGTCAAGCAGAAACATAGTGGTAACTTTAGCTAAATTAAAGGTGTAAGATAAAGTAACGGAAAATTTATTGTCATATACGCACTGCCAGCATCTGGCAGCATTGACGCTGCAACGTATGCCATGGTGGCGTCATTTTTGCCTGGCATTAATCTCCTTGACAGCGGCTGTATTTATTCCATAATTTACCAGCATTTCTAGCGGAGCGTAGCTTGCACGATAGGTTCTCCCCTTTTCATTTGTGGGGCGAAGTTGAAGCCAGATGTTAAACATAAGGAGCTGAGCGAATTCAAGAAAAGCAGACACTAACATGAAGCAATTCAAACTGCAAAATAGTGTAGCGGAATTAAAAGAAATCGCCAAACAGATGCGCGTTGCCATACTGAAAATGCTCCATCGCGCTGGGTCTGGTCATAGCGGCGGCTCGCTTTCATGCGTCGAGTTGATCTCTGGGCTTTACTTCTCCGAGTTACGACATGATCCCCGTAACCCAAGCTGGGAAGACCGGGACCGCTTCATAATCTCAAAAGGCCACGGTTGCCCAACTGTTTATGCGGCCCTGGCGTTTGCGGGATACTTTCCACTTACGGAGCTGGATACATTGCGAAAACTCGACAGCATTTTGCAAGGACATCCATATTCCCGGGCGACGACCGGCGTTGAAGTCTCGACGGGAAGTCTGGGACACGGGCTTGCGATGGCCAATGGAATCGCTCTGGCCGCGCGTCTCAATAAACGGAACCACCATGTGTTCTGTTTACTAGGCGATGGCGAGATTCAGGAGGGTGAGGTTTGGGAAGCTGCAATGGCTGCGGCTCACTACCGGTTAGACCGCGTGTGTGCAATTCTGGATCACAATGGACTCCAGATTGATGGGCCAAATGATGAAATCATGAAGGTGATGCCGGTAGTGGAGAAATGGCAAGCGTTCGGGTGGCACACCATTCAGATTGATGGACACAACTTCGACCAGATTCTTGCCGCTTACCGTGCCGCAAGGAAAGTTGTTGGAAAACCTACCATGATCGTCGCTGAGACAGTGAAAGGCAAAGGCGTTTCCTTTATGGAAAATGTAGTGGATTTCCATGGTGTAGCTCCAACGGAAGAGCAACTGGTCCGGGCGCTACAGGAAATCGAATCAAGCCAACCGTGAGGATGAATAATTGTGGGAGCTTAGCAAGAGTCAGCTTCTGAGGTATTACGGCATATTGATGTTGCAAATGGTGTTGTTTTGTTCTATCGAACGAACGTTCATGCTGGCAATGGAGAAGTCTGATGACGGCTGACAAGATTGCAACACGGGATGCCTATGGTGAAGTGCTGGTCGAGCTTGGGGAGCAGCATGAGGAGATTGTGGTGCTCGATGCCGACTTGTCAAAATCCACACGTACAATCAAGTTTGCCAAGCGCTTCCCCGATCGCTTTTTCAACATGGGCATAGCTGAGCAAAATATGATGGATACGGCCTGTGGCCTTGCTGTTTCGGGCAAGACGGTATTTGCCAGTTCGTTTGCAATATTTGCATCTGGCCGCGCATGGGAACAGGTGCGGAATTCGATCTGCTATTCTCGCTACAACGTGAAGGTAGTTGCCACTCATGCAGGGATTTCGGTTGGTGAAGATGGGGTGTCGCATCAGGCCTGCGAGGATGTGGCGATTATGCGAGCCATCCCTAACATGCGCATTTTCGTGCCAGCTGACTCGGTGGAGACAAAGGCCATTATAAGGACAGTTGCGCAGGACCAGAAGCCGGCGTACGTGCGGCTAGGCCGGGCTAAGGTTCCTGTAATTTACGACGACACCTATGTCTTCTATCCTGGCAAGGCCTCTCAGCTACGCGAAGGGTCGGACGTCGCGCTCATCGCCATGGGAGCGACAGTTGTCATCGCACTTGAAGCTGCGTCACGGCTTGCCGAGGAACGGATTAGCGTCCGGGTTATTAATATGTCGACAGTTAAGCCTATTGACCGTGACGCAATTCTGGCTGCCAGCAATGAGACGCGGGCTATCGTTACTATCGAAGAACATAATGTGATTGGCGGACTCGGCTCTGCGGTGGCGGAAGTACTAGTCACACTTCCCCATCGAGTGCCGATGCGCATGATTGGATTGGAGGATACGTTTGCCCAGTCAGGCAACTATGCCGAGTTGTTCGACCGCTACGGATTAAGTGTTCCCAACATGATCAGGGTAGTTAAAGAGATTTTATGATCAACTGAAAGGAAGAAGGCCGCCAGAGGAGGAGGGGTCATGAAAGCAAAAAAGAAAGTTCTGGTTATTGATGATGAGAATGATATTTTGCTCATTATAAAGAGCGCTCTTCATGAAGAAGGCTACGACGTGGTAACTGCTAATAATGGATACGATGGCCTCGCACTGGCAGAAGATGCGTCTCCGGATTTGATTATACTGGATATTATGATGCCGGAGATGGATGGGTTTGAAGTATTACAGCAATTGAAGGAGAATGAAAAAACAGCACGAATCCCCGTAGTTATCCTTACTGGAATGTCAAGCAAAGATAAAATTCGTGAGGCTCTGGACAAGGGCATTGACTATTATATTGTGAAGCCTTTCGAGTATCAGGATCTCGTATCAAAAGTGAAAATTGCTATTGATGATGCGGAAAGGCAGCCTTCATAGGGGCCCTCGATTCGTCACAGTGTCGCAGCGTATTACTCACCTGTTCGGGCGCGGCGAAGTTTGCTTGTGTGCGCTTTCTTCTTGGCTATCCGTTTTAGCGTCCTACCATGAATGTCGCAATCACGGCGAGATGATCAGAGGCAAGAGAGTTATTGACCAGAGTTTTCTGGCAAGTTAAGGGTGCATCGGTGTGACAGAAGATATAGTCAATACGGCGGAGTGGTGCATTTGCCGGAAATGTATAACCGTGGGTAGCGCCGCAAGTGACCCAGCAATCTGAGAACTGCTGGCGCATCTGCTCGATGGCTTCATGGCCAGGTGTCACATTGAAGTCTCCACAAATGATACTATGGCCGCGCAAGCGTGAGCATACCTCGAGCAGTTCTGCCACCTGCTGTGCCTGTTCCTCTCCGCTCTTCATAGTGCCGAGGTGTGTGGTGATGAACCAGAGGCGCTGTGCGTTGCACTCGACCTCTACGCCGAGCAAGCCGCGCTGCTCGCGGTCTGGCAGCGGCGCATAGAAATGGCGAAATTCCCCTTGTACCGGGAGCCGACTGAGAATGGCAATTCCATATTCACCGCCCTGATAGGGAAGCATTTTTGCATAGAACGGTCGAAGGTGCGTGAGTTGAGCGAGGCGAGCGATCTGATCCGCGCGCCCCGAGCGCGCTGTGAATCGGTCTACCTCTTGCAGTGCGACAAGATCTGGCTGGAACTGGTTGATCACATTCGCAATTCGCTCCAGCGACAAAGCTGAATCTATCCCTTTACCGATGTGAATATTGTAGGTCATAACAGTGAGCGATTGCGGAGGTGGCGGCTGGGAGGGAAAGCGAATCATACAGCACAGCAAAACGCTGAGAGAAAGTATCAGGAGAACGAGTCCGGCCGTTTTTTTCATTTGCATCCTCTGGATATCGGAATAGGATTAGCGCACAGAATTAGATGAGCAGTCGGCGAGTTTTCTATAACGCCGACTGCTCATCCTGAGGAGCGAAGCGACGAAGGATCTTACTCCTATAATGACTAATGATATGAGAAATAGA